>DXIU01000068.1 GCA_019112765.1 Candidatus Mediterraneibacter norwichensis
CCTGTCGTCAGGTTTTTTAGTTTTTCTTTATCTGCGGAACGGAAACAAAAGCACACATCCCTCATTTCCAGATCCGACTATCCAATCTCCTGGTATCCAGGTGTTTTCGGACGCCTCTTCACTCACAGTTCCCCGACAAATCCGGATTTCACGCCTCATCAATCGCTTTTCCGATATCGTGGCGCATGTATTTGTTTTTAAACTGCACCCACCCGGTTGCCGCGTACGCGTTTGCCCTTGCTTCTTTCAGGTCTTTGCCTTTTGCTGTTACGCCAAGCACACGCCCGCCGTTTGTCACAATGGTATCGCCGTCGAATCTGGTGCCTGCGTGGAAGCAGTAGTATCCCTCATGCTTCTTAAATTCATCCAGTCCGGAAATAGGGAATCCTTTGTCATATTTTACCGGATATCCCTCGGATGCCAGTACGACGCAGACGGCGGCGTTATCTTCGAACTGCAGATCAATCTGATCCAGAGTTCCGTCGATGCACGCCTCTGCCACATCGATAATATCATTCTTCATGCGGGGAAGCACTACCTGTGCCTCCGGGTCACCGAAACGGGCATTGTACTCCAGCACCTTCGGTCCGTCTTCTGTCAGCATCAGGCCGAAGAAGATTACCCCCTTAAAGGGACGGCCTTCCGCCGCCATAGCGTCAACAGTGGGCTGGTAGATGTATTTCTCGCAGAAGTCTTCCACTTCTTTTGTGTAGAAGGGGCTGGGTGAAAAGGTTCCCATGCCGCCGGTGTTAAGGCCTGTGTCGCCGTCTCCCGCGCGCTTGTGATCCTGGGCGCTTGTCATGGTCTTGATGGTTTTGCCGTCAACAAAGGACAGGACAGACACTTCCCTGCCGGTCATAAACTCTTCGATTACCATCTCGTTTCCGGCGGAACCGAATTTCTTATCCAGCATGATGGTCTTCACGCCTTCTTCCGCCTCCTGCAGATTTTTGCAGATCAGAACGCCTTTTCCAAGGGCAAGCCCGTCTGCTTTAAGGACGATCGGGAATTTTGCTGTCTGAAGATATTCCAGCGCCTTGTCCGGATCTGTAAAATTCTCATATGCCGCGGTAGGAATGTTGTATTTTTTCATCAGATCCTTGGAAAATGCTTTGGATCCTTCCAGAATTGCCGCGTTTTTCCGCGGTCCGAAAGTGCGGATGCCTGCTGCTTCCAGCACATCTACAAGACCACCTACCAGAGGATCATCCATTCCCACGATACACAGATCAATCTCTTTTTCTTTCGCAAATGCAGACAGCTTATCAAACTCCATTGCTCCGATATCCACGCACTCGGCATACTCAGCAATTCCCGCATTGCCAGGCGCGCAGTAGATTTTGTCCGCCTTCGGGCTTTTTGCCACGCTTGCCGCAATGGCATGCTCTCTTCCGCCGCTTCCAACTATCAGTACCTTCATAAAGCATCCTCCTTTTTACTGAAAAATGCGCCTGCTCTGTTCACAGACGCATCGCACTTCCGCATTGTCCATGCGTTCTCCATCCTGTATTGTTCCGGTATACTCTTATTTATTCTTCAATAATCGTCCGGTTATCCACAACTTTCACTTTTCCATTCGCGATCAGGTCAATGGCTCTGGGAAGAATCTTCCACTCCGCCTGTTCCATTACCCGTCTCTGCAGAATTTCCGGGGTATCCCCCTGCTGTACTTCCACTGCTTTCTGTAAAATAATGGGACCGGTATCGGTTCCCTCATCCACGAAATGCACCGTAGCGCCCACTACCTTTACTCCGCGGGCAAGAGCTGCCTCGTGAACTTTCAGCCCATAATAGCCCCTGCCGCAGAAGGAGGGGATCAGAGATGGATGAATATTAATCATTCTGTTGCGGTAACGTTCAATCATGGCCGGAGGGATTACCACAAGGAATCCCGCCAGGACAACCAGATCCGGTGAAAGCGCGTCAACAGCTTCCAGAAGCTTTTCATTAAACTCCTCCCTGGAATCATAATCCTTCGGAGAAATGCACCTGGCCGGAATGTTGTTCTCTCTGGCCCGCTCCAGCGCGTACGCATTTTTATTGTTGCTGATCACACCGGCGATTTCCGCGTTTGTGATCTGTCCGTTTTTCACACTGTCAATGATAGCCTGGAGGTTTGTCCCTCCCCCGGATACCATCACAGCGATTTTCATAGGGCCGTCCTGTCTTAACATAAGTCCACACCCTTTTCTCCGGCTTCAATCCGTCCCACCACATAGGGAGACTCGCCGGCAGCGCGGATGGCTTCCATTGTTCTGTCCGCATCCGCTTCGTCAACAGCCAGAACCATGCCCAGCCCCATATTATATGTATTGTACATCATGTGCTCTTCAATATTCCCTTCTTCGGCAAGCATGTCAAAGATGGGCGGCACCGGATAGCTGTCCTTCTGAATCACTGCCCGTGTGCCTTCCTTCAGCATACGGGGCACATTTTCATAAAATCCGCCGCCTGTAATATGGCTGCAGGCCTTTACTGTAACGCCGGCCTCTTTTATGCTTTTCAGAGCTTTTACGTAGATCTTTGTAGGGGCAAGCAGCGCCTCGCCCAGAGTGCAGCCCAGCTTATCATAATATGTCTCAAGAGACTCCCGGCTCATATCAAATACTTTTCTTACAAGTGAGAATCCGTTGCTGTGAACGCCGGAGGAAGCCATGCCGATGAGCACGTCTCCCGGCTTCAGATTTTCTCCGGTAATCATATCCTTCTTATCGCAGACTCCCACTGCAAATCCGGCCAGATCATACTCATCCTCTGCCATCAGACCGGGATGCTCCGCGGTCTCGCCGCCGATCAGAGCCGCATCTGACTGAAGACATCCTTCTGCCACTCCTTTTACAATCTCCGCGATCTTCTCCGGCTCATTTTTCCCGCACGCAATATAATCCAGGAAAAACAGCGGCTCTCCGCCTGCGCATGCAATATCGTTTACACACATGGCCACCGCGTCTATACCGATCGTGTCATGCTTGTCCAGCACCATAGCCAGTTTTACCTTTGTACCGCATCCGTCAGTTCCGGACAGAAGCACAGGCTCGTCCATCTCTTTGATCTTCGCCAGAGAGAAAGCGCCGGAAAACCCGCCCAGGCCTCCAAGGACCTCCGGACGCATGGTTTTCTTTACGTGCTCTTTCATCAGTTCCACCGATCTGTAGCCGGCTTCAATATCAACACCTGCGTTTTTATAATCCATTGTGTTTTCTCCTTCTATTTTCCGCTGAGATACGCCTCATATCCTACTTCTTTGAGCTTGTCTGCCTTTGCCTGTACAGTATCCTTCATTTCTTCTGAATATGCTTTCAGTTTCCCGAGGATCTCATCATCAGACACTGCAAGAATCTTTGCCGCAAGGATTGCGGCGTTCATTCCGCCGTCAATGGCAACTGTGGCAACCGGGATTCCCGGCGGCATCTGAACGATTGAATAAAGCGCGTCCATACCATCCAGATTTTTGCCTGACATAGGCACTCCGATCACCGGCATGGGGAACAGTGCGGCGCACATGCCCGGAAGATGGGCGGCCATTCCCGCTCCTGCGATTATTACTTTAATGCCCCGGCTCTCTGCTGATTTTGCCCAGTCAAAGAACACATCCGGCATACGGTGTGCGGAGATGATCGTCATCTCATAGTCAATTCCGAATTTTTCAAGCATGGAGGCAGCTTTGCTCATTACTTTCAGATCCGAGTCACTGCCCATTACAATTCCTACTTTTGGCATTTTATGTCCTCCTCCAATGGTTTGTTTAAAACTTCAGTTCCCGGTAAGACAAACTTTCCGTCTTTTAATAGTATAATGGCTTTCCCTTCTTTTGTCACTACACTTATTTCTTCTAACTCATCATAAGGAAGGGTTATATCTGTGTGACAGTGGAAGTAGGCTTTTGATACATCTTCTTTTCTCTGAATGGAAATGGAATTATCTTTCGCAATGATTTCCTTTCCGTTCGGATTGTACACACGGATGTCTTCACTCCAGGAATAACAGGTATCGCCTACTGCAAAATGAGGGCCTGTTTTCTCTGCGATCAAAATAGGCATTTTGTCCTCAATCCCGTACTTTCTGGCAGCCACATAGGCGGTAGTGTTTGTTCCGATGGCAAACTCGCCGAGGGGCAGTGTATCATGATTTTTCAGCACATTGTCATAAATGTACTTCCGGTTTTCCTCTTCACTTTCGAAGCTGCCGCATGTATAGTCTGTAATTCTTCCTTCTTTAAAGGTCAGCTTCAAATCACGGAACTGCAGGCCTTCCAGATAAACGCGGCTTACATGGAGCACCCCTTCGGTTCCCTCCAGACAGGGTGAGGTAAACACCTCGCCCACCGGTATATTGACGTCCGCCACGCAGTTTTCAAACAGAGTCTCTTTTTCCGGATCATTCAGTTCTCTTAGATTCACCCGGATATCTGTCTGGTTTTCTCCTTTGCCCAGCACACGTACATAATCTCCCTGGTCCAGGGCGTCGATAAGGGTCTGCTGTACTTTTGTATAAAGATCTGCATCCAGTGTATTGATCCGGATTACTTCATTAAAGATCTCCGGGTAATTTTCTCCAATCTCCGGAACCGGCCAGGCAATAATGGTAAAGCTCCGCTCCTCCCCTTTGATATACTGGTTCGTCAGCTGTCCGGAGCGGCTGTCGTACTCCAGGGCAAGTCTCCGCTGGCTGTCCGAATATACCGGCGCCGCCTCATTCGTCTCCGGAGAAAAGGGCTTCTCCCCGAAGGTTTCCATACATGCCGGCCCCGCGAATCCCGCGGCCAGCTCTTTATTCTTCTCATAGACGGTTTTCGCCACTTCCAGTCTGCGCTCAATATATCGTTTATCCAGAAACAGCGCCTGATCCTGCCGGTGGTCGTACTCGTACTGCTGGCTTGCGATGGCGCCGTGATACCCGATTTTATACTGTTCCCGCTTCGTAATTACACTGGCCGCTGCCCGGTAGATCACCGGTTTCAGTCCCATTTTTCTGAAATTGTCTATGGCAAGCCGGATCACTTTCTCAAATCCCAGTGTATAACGGATATTGACCGTTGACTTGATGGACAGATCCTTGCCGGTATTGATAAAACCGATCCGGTATCCCTCTGTATAGACGTCTGCCATTTTTTTCAGCGTCTCTTCCGGCAGAGTCCGCAGATAACGGGCCGTCCCCAGTTCATTTTCCGTAATATACTCTCCGAAGCGGTAAAGATAATCATCTGATTCCAGATCCGCATGTTCTATAATGTCCGCCGCAAAAGAGCATTCCGGATTGATCTGCTCTTCGATCCGGTCCGCCAGGAATACATCGCAGTAATCACTGGCATACCAGTACAGAATGTCCCGGATCTCCTTCGGCTCCGGTTCTTCTGTATTTTCAAAACAGTTATACACCTCGATAAAAAGCTCATACAGGATGGTCAGATAATCCATCCTGTTTTCAAAAGCATAAGGGATGCCGCTTCGCGTCTCCGCGCAGAGCAGGCTCAGCAGCTGTCCCATTTCCAGGCCCAGCTTCTCCGCCGCATAGGCAGGGTTGGCATAGTTCTTTTTATAATGATCTTCCAGCAGGGCGCTGTACAGAATCTCATTCAGACTCTGCTTCTGCTTCAGGCTGTATCGCTCCCAGCTGCCATCCGCAATTTTCCTCCTGACATTTTCCAGTTCAAGAAGAAAAATCGTAATATCCTGAAAATAAATCAGATACTTCTCCGGAACGGTCTCTTCAGCCACCATTGACCTCAGCCTGTCCACTGCCAGGGTATGCCTCTCCCTGCACGCTTCATTTTTCTCTTTTAACAGTTCTTCTCTGCTCATCACTTCAAGCCTCCTATAAAGACTGCCAGAAATACAAGCAGCGCAACTGCGTTTACCGGCAGTCCGATTTTACACGTAAGATAATTTTTCTCCCTCTCTTTAAAGCCCTTCACAGCAGAGCGGAAACCGCATATGAGCACAATAATGGCTGTCACAGCGGCGCCGCCTACAATTCCGGCCGCCGTTCCTCTGGTCAGATATGCATATCCGATACATCCTGCGAGAATGAGAAATCCTGCCCCTGCGCAGCAGCAGGATACAATTCCCAGACGCGAATGCCTGTAATGACCCTGGCCGTATTTTCTTGTCCCCCGTTTCTTTCTCTCCTTCTCCCTGCGCTTTCTCTCAGCGCTTTTTCCGTCTCCGAACATGATATCTTCTCCTTATAGCATTGCATACCGCAAACAATATATACCCGAATATCCCGCCAATGGTATTCAGCAGAATATCATCCACATCAAAACTTCCAACCCGGGTGGCAAGCTGTACAAGCTCCACACACAGGCTCAGGCCGGAACTGAAAAACAGGGTTTTAAAAAACCCCCGTCGTTCCGCCGCCAGTGAAATAAAAAATCCGTAGGGTACAAAAATAAGAATGTTCCCGAACAGGTTAGCAAACACCGCGAACATTCCAAGCTGTTCCCTGTATGTAATAAAACGCCTGATTTCTTTGAATAATTCCAGATTATACCGGTAATCCTCCGCGGTTCCTGTCCGCCCGTACCATTCAGACAGGAACAGGAAATAAACCAGAAAAACAACATATAAAACAAACAGAACTTTACCGAACGTTCTGATAATCCTTGCATTTTTTTTGCTCAATTCTATACTCCTCAGAGAGAGCATACCGTATTAAGAAGCTCCTCCTGTTCCTTCCTGATAAGAAACGGTCTTCTTCCCGGATGCCGCTCCTCTCAAAAGGGGACTGACCCCTTTTGAGAAGTGTCTGTCCCCCGCTAAAATGTGATATTCTTTTTATTTTTCAGCAGAGCCGCGCCATTCACAATAGAAAGGATTCCCGCCGCCAGCCCCACAGCCAGAATGATAATTCCGAGAACCAGGCTTCCTGTACCGCTTTTTTTCATCGCAAGATAAGCTTTTTCCATAAAACGCGCCTCCCTATCTGACTCCATATGTTTCATAGTATGCGTCAATCGCTGCTTTTAATGTATCGTCGATTACAACTTTTCCGTGATACGGTTTATTGTAAAGATGCTCTACAACTTCCTCCATCGTCACAATCGCGGCCGTATCAAATCCATACAGGTCTCTGATTTCATCCAGCGCGCACTTTTCGCCGCCTTTTCCGACTTCCATGCGGTTCAGGGATACCATAAGACCCACAATTGTTACGTCTGCCGCGCCTCTTACTTTCGGAACAGTCTCTTCCATCGACTTGCCGGATGTCGTCACGTCTTCTATCATAATCACCCGGTCTCCGTCTTTTAAACTGCTGCCCAGGAAGCTTCCCTTGTCAGCGCCATGATCTTTCTCTTCCTTCCGGTCCGAGCAGTAACGGACTTCTTTGCCGTACAGCTCGCTGTATGCGATGGCCGTCACCACGCCCAGCGGAATTCCCTTGTATGCCGGTCCGAATAATACGTCAAAATCGTCTCCGTATTTATCGTGAATCGCCTTTGCATAATATTCACCCAGTTTTTTTAACTGAGATCCTGTCACATAGGCTCCCGCATTCATAAAAAACGGGGACTTTCTTCCGCTCTTTAAGGTAAACTCTCCGAATTTGAGCACATCACTGTCCACCATAAATTCAATAAATTCCTGCTTGTACTGTTCCATATCTTTCAAACCTCCTGCATTTATGTCAGCGGCTGCTCCGCCTGATTATCCTGAAAAGCACACACCTGCGTTTATCTTCTCACGCATTTTTCCGTATCCGCTTAACGTTTTGTCTGTAGAAAAGTATGTTACTAAATTTTTCTCAATTTTACCATAAGTTCCATATATTTTCAATTAAGGAATCCCCGGAGAAGAGAAGCGTCCGCTCTCTTCCGGCACGCACAGCGCTTTAGCCAGGCAGAAAAATGCCTGAACGCAAAAAGTCCCTGCAGACAATGCTGCAGGGATCTTGTTTATTCTTATGGCCGGCGCACAAAAATCATATTGCTGCGCACCGGGCTGATCTTGACCACATCTCCTGTCTGAGGTGCGTGAATCATCTGGCCGTTTCCTATATAGATGCCGCAGTGCGTTACTGTTGTGCAGATATCACCGGGCTGCGGATCACTTACCTGAGGCCAGGTTATAAAGTCATAAGTTGTATATGTATGTACATACTTTCCTGAAAGAGCATAACTTACCAGTCCTGAGCAGTCAAAACTGTTCGGCCCGGCCGCGCCCCATTTATATGGAAGTCCCAGCTTCGAGTATGCCCGGTCTACAACGGCATTCCCTGTAGACGAGTCATAGGATGGCGTGCTGTTGCTGCTGCCTCCCGAAGAACTTCCTCCTCCTGAGGAACTGCCGCCTGAGGAACCGCCGCTGTTCGAAGAATTCCCGCTGTTTCCGGAGCCGCTGCCGCCGGTTGTTGTTCCGCCTCCTGAGCTGCCGCCGCTGTTTGAAGCAGTACTGTTTCCTGAACTGCTGTCATCCGCCTCAGCTTCCTGCTGAGCCTGGGCCTGAGCCGCCGCCTGCTGCCTTGCCTCTTCAGCCGCCTGGCGCTCCTGTTCTTCCTGATACTTCTTTGCGGCATCCCGAATCATCTCATCCAGATTGGAGATATCATCCTTCTTGGACGAAATCGTTGTATTCAGCTGTTCCTGCTGAGTCTCATACTCTGCTTCAAGACTCTCCAGATTTGCCATTTCTGTCTGAAGAGTGTCCTGCAGTTCTTCTATTTCTGTTATTGTATCTACATACTCCTGCAGCTGCTGTCTGTCATATTCATGCACACGCTGGGCATATTCAGCCTGCGCCAGCATACTGGTAATGTCTCCGGAAGAAAATATCTTCTCCAGATCAGCAGCGCTTCCTCCGCTTTCGTACATATATTTGATACGAAGCTTCATGGATTCATACTGCACATCTTTCTTTTCTTCTGCCGCGGACAGATCTTCCTCTGCCCGGCTGATCTCCTGTCCTGTGGAAATCAGTTTATCTTCCAGTTCTGCCGCTTTTGATATCAGTGTGTTCAGCTCTTCCTGCAGACTGCTCAGCTCATTCTGTGCATCTGTCTTCTGATCTTCAAGATTATCCTTCTGATTCTGGATGTCATCCAGTGTGTCAGGCGCTGCAGATACCGGTGTCACTGTCACTGTGCATGCAAGCAGCGCGGCAATACATGCCCGGCGCATTCTTTTTAATTTCATATTTTCACCTGCCCTTATTCTCCATTTACACGTTCCACTTATACGCATAATACAACAGAAAAAAATATTTTTCAACAAAATTTCCGCCGCTGATTTTTTTGGCAGTTTCTTCTTTATCTCATTTTACACAGCCTGTCATATCCTTTACAGACTCAAAACCGTATTTCCGCATATAAGCCTCTATGCCTTCCGCTACTTCCACCGCCGCTGCCGGATTGTAGAAGTTCGCAGTACCTACAGACACAGCGCTGGCTCCCGCCAGAATCATCTCAACAGCGTCTTCCGCTGTGGCAATTCCTCCCATTCCGATAATGGGAAGGCGGACCGCATTTGCCGCTTCATATACCATGCGTACGGCAATCGGATGAATGGCAGGACCGGATACACCGCCGGTTTTATTTGCCAGAAGGAAAGTTCTCCTGTGAATATCAATTTTCATTCCGGTTATGGTGTTAATCAGGGAAATCGCATCTGCTCCTCCCGCTTCCACAGCTTTCGCCATTTCAGCAATGCTTGTCACATTGGGGCTCAGTTTCATAATAACCGGCTGCTTTGCATACTTTTTCACTGCTCTGGTGATCTCTTCTGCTGCTTTCGGATTCTGGCCAAAAGCAATGCCGCCTTCCTTGACATTCGGACAGGATATATTGATTTCAAGCATATCTACATCCTCGTCCGCCAGGCGCTCTACAACTTCACAGTAATCCTCTGTGGATTTTCCGCACACATTGACGATAATCTTTGTGTCATATTTTTTCAGAAACGGAATGTCTCTTCTGCAGAACAGATCAATTCCGGGATTCTGAAGTCCTACCGCATTCATCATGCCGGAGCAGGTCTCAGCCACTCTGGGCGTGGGATTTCCCTCCCAGGGGATATTTGCCACTCCCTTTGTGGTCACTGCGCCAAGCCTGTTAAGATCAACAAATTCTGAAAATTCTTCCCCTGATCCGAACGTACCGGAAGCTACGGTCACCGGATTTTTCCACTCTACCCCTGCAATATTTACTTTCATATTCATCAGAGTTCCACCTCCGTTGACAGGAATACCGGACCATCCTTGCAGATCCGTTTATTATTTACATTACTGTGAGAATCTTTCTCTTTTGTTCTGCACACGCAGGCAAGGCAGGCGCCAATACCGCATGCCATGCGCTCCTCCAGAGAAAGATAGCACTCAATTCCGTTTTCTGCAGCATATGCCTGCAGTGCGCGGAGCATGGGAGTCGGACCGCAGGCATAGATCACATCTGCTTCGAGGCCATTTTCCCGTATGGCATCCATAACATTTCCCCTGGTTCCTGTACTTCCGTCTTCTGTGGAAATGTACAGCTCTCCATTCTGTTCAAACTCATTTCTGAGGAACGTTTCCTTGTTGCGGTATCCCACCACAATCTGTTTTTTCTCACAGTTCAGCTGCTTTGCCAGCTCAAGAATCGGTGGCACTCCGATTCCTCCTCCAATCAGAAAAACCCGTTTGCCCTCTGCCCGCTCCATTGGGAACCCATTGCCCAGAGGACCGATAACCGGTATTACATCTCCTGCTTTCATCCTGGAAAAAAGCTCCGTCCCCGTATCCGGCCCGGTAACCCGGTAGACAACCCGAAGGGCCTCTCTGCCCCTGTCAATCTCGCAGATACTGATGGGACGGGGAAGCAGTCTGCTCCCATCATTTGTATACATAGAAATAAACTGCCCCGGTCTCGCCTGCCCGGCTGCCTCTGTCTTCAGCCACAAACTGAAAATGCCCGAAGCAATCTCTTCCTGAGAAAGAATCAAAGCGTTTTCCTTTTTTCTGTTCGTCATATTGTCTCCTTTTTCTGACAATTCTGCCCAAAGGGGACAGACCCCTTTGGAAAAGGGTCCGTCCCCTTTTCCCGATATTATCAGAATATTCTCTATTTTTATTTTGTTTCCAATGCGCCGCTGATATCTGCGATCATATCTTCTACTGCTGCCCGGGACGCCTCACCGAAATTCTCTGCTCCGTATTCTGCATATGCTTCCTGCCTGTAAGCGGCAATAATTCCTCTGGATGAGTTTACGATTGCTCCCAGTCCGTCTTCGTTGAAGAAATGAACCAGATCTTTTCCTCTGCCTCCCTGTGCGCCGTATCCCGGCACCAGAATATATGCTTTCGGCATAATCTTTCTGAGCACTTTTCCCATCTCCGGATAGGTTGCTCCTACAACTGCTCCGATATAACTGTACTCATCTCCCATACATTCTGCTCCCCACTGAGCAACTTTTTCTCCTACCAGTTCATACAGCGGGCGTCCGTCGATCAGACGATCCTGGAATTCACCGCTGGAAGGATTGGATGTCTTTACAAGGATAAAAAGACCTTTTTTCTCTTCTTTGCACACCTCAATAAAAGGATTGACACCGTCAGAGCCAAGATAGGGATTCACCGTAGCAAAATCTTCATCAAATGGAACATACTCTTTGCTTCCTACTCTTACCTTTCCAAGATGCCCTGCTGCATATGCCGCTGAAGTGGATCCGATGTCTCCTCTTTTAATGTCTCCGATCACAACCAGACCCTTTGCCTTGCAGTAGTCTACAGTCTTTTTAAATGCCTCAACTCCAGGTACACCGAACTGTTCGTACATGGCGATCTGCGGTTTTACGGCCGGAATCAGATCATAAGTATTATCCACAATCTCTTTGTTAAACTGCCAGATTGCCTCCGCAGCTCCTTCCAGAGTTTCACCGAATTCCGCGTATGCCTTATCCTGAATATGCTGAGGAATATAATTCAGCATCGGATCCAGCCCGACAACAATAGGGGCACCGGTCTTTCTGATCTTTTCTACCAGTTTATTAATCATATTGTTTCCTCCGTTTTCCCAAAGGGGTCAGACCCTTTCTGAAAAGGGTCTGACCCCTTTGCCTGATATTTTCAGAATTGTTTCATTTTTCGAATATATCATATCATATCTTTTCGTCTTAGTAAAACAAAGATAACTGAAATACTTCAGGGCGTTACCTGTACTTCACATCGGAAAAATCCGGAACTGCCGCTCTGAAACCAGGCAGCAGCTCCGGATTTTTCAGAAAAGTATCTCAGCCATTCCTCCCGGTGCCAGCAGAGTGAACGGATACACCGGAATGTTCCGGAGCACCCCATATAAAACCACCAGAATCAGAACAACTACAAGCAGTCTGACACTGATCTTTTTATCAATGTGATTTCCGCCTGTAATAATCCAGTCCGCCATCCGCGCGACAAAATAGACGCCGATAAACGGAAGCAGTATAACAAACACAGGATTATAACAGAACGCTTCCGCAAAACGAAACTGAAGCAGCTCTCTGCACGCTCTTCCTGCGCCGCAGCCCGGGCAGTAAAATCCGGTGAACTCATATACCGCACATGAAAGGGGGAAGGGAAATGCCGGATGAAAATGGTAAAACAGAGCTGCTGCCGCCAGCGCCAGTACGGCACCAAGCACAACCGCAGCCCGGTATTTCCTGCCCTTTTTTATCTTTGTCCTCATCCGTCTTTCTTCCTCCTGTCTTTTTCTCTGATCAATGAGCAAGGTGTCTTATTACATCAAATATTCCGCCATAATAGCTGTCTGTCACTGCCGCTGTTAAAACAAGAAGAAACGCGCATATGTCCAGAATCAAACCTACAACGAATGCAATAATGATCCAGATCGTTGCTGTTCTTGCAGCCTGTTTTGCTTCCTCCGGTCTTCCTGCAGTTGTCATGCTGTTAATTTTAGCCGAATAAACAATACCCGCTATTCCAAGAGGAAGGCAGCAGCAAAGGGTGGATATAATTGAAAGGATCAGATACGGCACCCAGTTTACCGGCTTCTCCTGTATCCCGGACTGATACGGCTGCTGATATGCCGGCGGCGCCTGATATGGCTGTCCGTCCTGTCCCGGCATTTCTGCTGCGTCCGATGTTCTCTCTGCTTCAGCCGAATACGGCTGCTTGTTATCCTGCCGATCATTCTGTGGTGCTGACGCTTCTGACGTCTCCTGCGCCTGCTGCGGAGCAGCTGTTTCCTCCTGTGTCTCCTGCGGGCCAGCTGTTTCTTCCTGACTATTCTCCTGAGGCGTATTGACCGGATCCCGATTTTCCTGAAAACCGCCTGCCGGAGCCGCATTCTCCGGAGGTATCCTGCCCGGGACCGGATTCTCCTGAAGACGATCTGCCGGAGCCGGATATCCGCTCTGCTTTGCCCCGCAGTACGGGCAGAAATTTGTACCATCCGGAATTTCCTGATAACAATTTATACAATTCATCTCACATACCTCGCTTCCACACTTTTTATCTCAGTCAATCATATCACCATTCTGCTGAAAACGTGATACTTTTTTCTTTTTCCGTGCTGTCTTTCCTTTTTCCGCGCGGCTCGCTTAAGACTGCTCTTTCTTCTTCCCCAGCCTGATCTTCTCCAGCTCTTCCGCGTCTTTCTCCTGCAGATAGTCAAACAGATAATTTCTCACGCTGCTCTGCTTCAGATGTTCTCCCCTGAGTTCCTTCAGCGCAAGTTCCACTTCTTCTTTTAAACCTGCGGCAGAAAGCCTGTTTGCCCCCTGTCCCAGGATAATTACCTGTTCCAGCGCATCAGAAGTAGCAACTGTCACTTCATGACGCCGGGCCATTTTCCGCACCGTTTTTTCTATATACTGGTCTGCAGTTTCCGCTTCTCTTGTATACACCACATAAATATTGTGGTACTTCATCACTTCACCGGGATTCCCTTCCACCTTGTAGGCGTCAAACACGAGAATCAGCGTACACTTTCTGTACCCCTGATAATTGCACAGAATATCCATCAGTCTGCCCCGGGCTCCGGCAATATCCGCGTCAGCCAGTTCTTTTAATTCTTCCCAGGCAAAAATAATATTGTAGCCGTCTACAAGAAGGTATTCCTCCCCGTCCGTTTTCTTCTTCTCCTGGCGGGCCCATCTCTCCCGGATTTTCCTGTCTTCTGCTTCCTGAGAGCGGTGCCTGTTCTCTCTTTCCCCTTCTGGATTTTTCCCTCCGGATGAAACCCGGACTGTAACCGCGCCCCTGCTCTGTTTTTTCTTCACCGGATCCGGCGTGGGCACGTAGATCGCGTCCAGCTCTTCCCGGGTAAGCTCGATCCTGGAGCCGGTATACCGCTGAACTACAGGCTGATATGTTTCTTCAGGTTCTTCTCCCCGGTCATATGCATTTTCTATATGCATGTACTCCTCCACCTGATCCCAGGGCACCACATATCCGGCCCCATGAGCGCAGAACACAGAATCCGCCGGATTTTCCACATCCGCCTCCGGGTCATAACCCAGTGCTGCCACTGCCTCTTCCTGGTTATGACAGATATCATAGCCTTTTAAAGTACAGAACAGTCTGCCCCGCCCTCCTGTATAAGAAGCAAACTCTGTCTGGTATTCTCCCATGGCGGACACCGGAACGCTTCCGCACAGGACAGCTCTTGTCTCCTCTGTCTGAGGCGGATCAAATGTTCCATACATTCTCTGAACATCTGTCATCGCCCTTCCCACACATTCCGCAGGCATCTCCATGCGGAACGAATAGTATGGTTCCAGCAGTGCGCTCTGTGCCTTCATCAGCCCCTGCCGCACCGCCCGGTAAGTCGCCTGGCGGAAATCTCCGCCCTCCGTGTGTTTCTGATGAGCTCTTCCCGCCAGAAGGGTAATCTTCATATCCGTAATCTGAGAACCTGTCAGCACTCCTCTGTGAGGCTTTTCTTCCAGATGGGTCAGAATCAGGCGCTGCCAGTTCCGGTCCAGCACATCCTCGCTGCAGGCCGTGGCAAACTGAAGGCCCGACCCACGCTCTCCCGGCTCCAGCAGAAGGTGTACTTCCGCATAATGCCGCAGAGGTTCATAGTGGCCGACTCCTTCCACCGGCTCCTGAATCGTTTCTTTATAGACGATCTTTCCTTTTCCGAACTGTACAGACACCCCGTACCGTTCTTTAATAATACTCCGGAGGATCCCTGTCTGCACCTCTCCCATCAGGCGAACAGATATCTCCCCTGTTTCCTCCTCCCAGATAATGTTCAGCTCCGGTTCCTCTTCCTCCAGTCTGCGCAGATTAATCAGCATCTGATGCACGTCACAGCCGTCCGGCAGTTCCAGAGAATAGGTCAGCACCGGCTCAAGAATCGGAAGCTCCGAAGCTTCTTCCGCTCCCAGTCCCTGCCCGGGCTTTGTCTGCTCCGGCCCGGTCACTGCACAGACCTGTCCTGCGTATACTTCCTGGGGAGTCTCAAACTTTTCACCGGAATAAAGCCGGATCTGGTTGATCTTCTCCCCGGTATCCGCAAGCACATCTTTTACCCGCAGGCTCCCGCCGGTTACCTTCAGATAAGTCAGGCGGGTTCCCTGACTGTCCCTGGCAATCTTGTACACTTTCGCCCCGAACTCTTCCGGATAATGTATCTCAGGCGCAAGCTGTACAATACCGTCCAGCAGAGCTTCTATCCCCTCCGCGCGAAGGGCGGAACCAAACCAGCAGGGAAATATCTTCCTTTCCGCAGCTGCTTTTCTCAGCGTATCAATACGGATGCTGCCTGTCTCCAGATATTCCTCCATCATGCCTTCCTCACAGACCGCCAGGTTCTCCAGTTCCTCCGGAGACGCCTCTGCCTCCGGAAGAATCCGGGTAAAGTCAATGCAGCCTTCGCCAAAGCGTTCTCTCAGTTCTCCTAGGACCGCTTTCTTGTCCGTTCCGTCCTGATCCATTTTATTTACAAAAATAAATACAGGAATCTCATATCGCTTCAGAAGTTTCCAGAGTGTCTCCGTATGTCCCTGAACTCCGTCTGCCGCGCTGATCACAAGAACCGCGCAGTCCAGCACCTGCAGCGTACGCTCCATTTCCGCTGAAAAATCCACATGTCCCGGCGTATCAAGGAGAGTAATCTCCGCTCCCTTCCAGGCAAGCAACGCCTGTTTTGAAAAAATGGTAATTCCCCGCTGCCGTTCCAGCTCGTATGTATCCAGAAAAGCATTTCCGTAGTCCACTCTTCCCATATCCCGGATTGCTCCGCTTAAATAAAGCATCCCTTCGGATAACGTGGTTTTCCCTGCGTCAACATGTGCCAGAATACCCAGGTTTATATGTTCTGACGGTCTCTCCGCTGAACCGTTCTGGTTATAATCAGACGTATTTCCCATAGAAAATACCCCTTTCTGTCTGTAATTATGCCTTCATAATCATAGCACAGAAAGGGGTATAAGTCGATAAAACATTATTTTCCGCGATTGGCACGGACTGAACTGTTCTTTACTTTAACCGGTATCTGCGTCCTTTGTTTTTTCCTTCCGCCTTTATTCTTCCTGATTTTACAAGTTCATTTACCAGGGCTCTTGCCCTCGACTCTTTTACACCAATCACTTCCGCCAGTTCACTCGTCTTATATTCCTGACCAAGAATCATATAAGCCAGAATACGTTCCAATTGTTGCTCTGTCTTTTTTGTCACTTTCTTTTTATCGCCATTTTTTATCGCCGCTTTTTTATCGCCATTTTTTATCGCCGCTTTTTTTACAAAAGATAATTTCAAAATGGTTCTGTCGGGTCCATATTCTTCTATAACTTCCGGCTGTTCCCATCCCTGCTGTTCCCACACACTGTATATATCCGGCACGCCGCTTCCGGCTCTCTCACCAATACCGATCAGATTAAACATCTTCATCAAAGCTTTGTTTCTCGGATCCGAAATACCTCCTTTAAGCATCTGAGCTTTTCCTGTCCGAATGCTTCCCGGATTCTCCATTACAATAGAATCTGCATCTTTCCGGATCACAATCCCTCTTGGGAAATAAAAATCTGTATTTACGATACAGTTTGCCAAAGCTTCTCTCAATGCCTTGTGTACAGGTGTATCATCCACCCGAGTTATACCATCCAGCTTAAAAGGAATTTTCAAATCTTTTACAAGTTTTCCATAAACGCGAAAGAAAAAATCAAATACATTTCCCGTCCAGTCGCCCGAGCTGGACTGCAGCCTGTCCGTCCAGCGGATTGTCGGATCGAGAACTTCCCTGTAGTCCAAAAAATACTCAGGAAATTCATATAAAATCTTATACTCTTCTCCAAACATAAGAAGTCCTGTAGCCGTAGGATGCAAAGTATGATCTCTGACAGACATCTTTGCAGCGCCTATTCTCTCTAAATATGCTTCATCGCTCAGCCTCTCCCATACATGTTCTGTTCTATAAGCCATGTGCCGATTGCGGTAGGCACGCACAGTCTCTGAATTAAGCACTTCAAGAGACATATCCTGCAAAATTTTCATATCTGCAGTTTCTTCCGGCTGATCTCGGAGCATTGCGAGCACCTCGCCGCGGTCACAGTGATAATCTCCCTCCCAGTTTCTGCGGAAGGTTCCACTAAACATATCTCCGTTTATATATACCGGCTTCTGTTCACGCTTTGCCTTTGGAACATGGATAACCATTATGATACCATCATTTTCTTCAAATATCTCCACATCATGATCTGTCAGCAGATTTGCCGAAACCTTATTTTTATTATTAATCGTATCCCAGAAGTCTTTTCGCAGTTTTGCCGGATTATCCAGCCCGGTCATATACCAGCTGCCATCTTTATTTTCCTTTACGCCAAGGATAATGACGCCGCCATAGCAGTTAGCGAAGGCCGAGTATGTCTCCCACAATGAATTTGGGAGCCCGCCTTTGGCTTTTTTAACTTCGCGCCGGTTATCTTCACGGTAGGAATCAAATTGGGACATATCAAAATTCACAGAACTCACCTCTCTTCACATGCAATTATCAAATCACATCTCTGTCAGTTTTTCCGTCAAATCACGTGTAATGCCGATCCTATTTTCAAACATCAGATCCCATATATCCAGACATTGTGCCTCATACTCTTTACTTTTTTCATTGTCAGTATTACAGACTTCATCATAGAGCGCAATCATCAGTTTAGGCAAATTATATTCAATAAGATAATCAGCATCCGAAACCTTTTTCTGGGCTTGGAACATACTTTTTCCTGTATCTATTATTATTTCTGCATAATCAGATAATTTTTGTCCCTTTTTTAAATAATCCATAAATACATACAGTAATTTTCCGCCTACATCAGACGCCATCAATTTCCGCAAGAATTCCTTATCTCTTTTCAGTTCAACCCTTTCATCATAAAAAACGCTCGCCCATGTGTGTTCCAGTTCCATGCCGATCTCTGACCCAAGAAACTTGTACAAAACAGCTTTTACTTTAGAATTATATTCTTCTCTTTCCAGATATCCAATAAACATTACCAATAACGCATCCGCCTGCTCTTTATTCAAACGGTCTATTTGATTTAGTATATTTTCAAAAGCACCATATTGTAAATATATTTCGGCTATAGCATATCCAGAAATCTGTATCAGTCTTTTATCACTTGAAAAAAACGCCATTTCCAAAAGACTTTTCATTTCCGCTTTATGTTTTTCATACTCACGTACAAATAGCAATTTACTTCCCCGGTATCCAATAGTTCTGTTATCACGCTTAAAGACAGATAAAACATTAGATACTGTCCATGCCTTATCAATATTATAGATTGGCCATAGCGCATCAAGGCTGGCAAAACAAACCGCTGTATTTTCATCCTGCATTAATTTTATAATTGTTGGTTTAAATTTTACAAATAATTCTTTTCTCTCCCACAACAGATGCCCAATTGCGCTTGCTGCAACGCCTCGTATACAATTAAGTGCGTCTGTTTCCAAAGTCTCTACAGAATTCATTGTTTCCGTATCATTGGATACAATACAAGTTTCTCCCGGTTTAGGATTCTTATGGTTTCCGGCTATATCAATCAGCATTTCTATTACAGCATCTGACCATGATACGTCTTTGCGTTTTTCAATGATACGGCAAATCATTT
>DXIU01000069.1 GCA_019112765.1 Candidatus Mediterraneibacter norwichensis
TCCGTACGGAAGCTTCCGCCGCCGCGCCGGTGTATCTCATCGGTGAAGCTGTCATCAGTCAGTCACTGGCGAGAGCCGTCAGCGAAAGCTACGGCTGCCGGACTAAAGTGCTCTGTCCGCTGGAGACAGAGAAAGAGCTTCTGGAAGAGGGACTTTATCTTTCTGTGGACAGTGAAGAGGAGATTGCAGAGATTCTTGCCGACGCGGCGGGAATCATTGCCGATCCCATGTATGAACCAATCTGCCCGGAAGGGGTGCCGTTTTATCCACTGCCTCACGAGGCATTTTCCGGCAGAATCTACCGGAAGCAGATTCAGGATCTGACGGATGTTCGGTTCCTCGCCCGCTGGATGGAGGAAAATGGATTGTCAGAAGGACGGTTTTCCAGAACGGAGATGCTGGTGGGCGAAGAAGGAGTGCGGCGGCTCCGGGAAGCCCGGGTGGCCGTGTTCGGCGTGGGCGGAGTTGGCGGTTACGTGGTGGAAGCTCTGGCAAGAAGCGGGGTCGGCGCCTTTGATTTGATTGACAACGACCGGGTGAACCGTTCCAACCTGAACCGGCAGATTATCGCCACCGAGGCGACCATAGGGCGGAAAAAAGTAGAAGTGATGCGGGAGCGGATTCTCTCCATCAACCCGGATGCCAGTGTGACGATGCATCCTTGCTTTTATCTGCCGGAGAAGGCGGACGAATTTGACTTTTCTTCGTATTCCTACGTGGTGGACGCCATAGATACCGTGACGGCCAAGATCGACATTATCATGCAGGCGCAGAAGGCGGGCATTCCGGTCATCAGCTGCATGGGCGCCGGCAATAAGCTGGACCCTTCCCGGTTTGAGGTGACGGACATTTATAAAACGTCCGTCTGTCCGCTGGCCAAGGTCATGCGCCGGGAGCTGAAAAAACGGGGCGTTAAGAAACTGAAGGTGGTCTATTCCAGAGAAGAAGCCATCAAGACCGGCTCCCGCACGCCGGGAAGCATCGCCTTTGTGCCGTCGGTGGCAGGACTGACCGCCGCCGGGGAGGTGGTAAAAGATCTTCTCACCGGCGTTGGAGAGTGCGCCGGTTCTAAAGGTGCGAACCGCCCGGAAGAGCTGCGTTGTCAAGAGGGAGCGAACCGCCCCCAGGAACCATAAAAACAGTCACAAAACCAGAAGAAACGAGGGGAAATCTATGGAAATCGCCAGGCGGTTCATAAAAGAAAGAATTTTGTCCCGGGATGAATTTGTTCTGCTCTTACAGCAATCCGGGGACGCAGATGTCCGGGAAATGCTTCGTCAGGAGGCGTTTGCACTCTGCCGGAAATATTACGGAAACAAGGTGTATATCCGTGGACTGATCGAGTTTACCAATTACTGTAAGAATAATTGTTATTATTGTGGTATCCGGCGGGATAACCGCAATGTCCGGCGTTACCGCCTGACGGAAGAGGAGATTCTGTCCTGCTGCCGGGAAGGCTATGCTCTCGGATACCGCACCTTTGTACTACAGGGCGGAGATGATCCGTATTTTACCGATGAGCGGATGACAGAGCTGATCCGGCGGATCAAAGAGAATCATCCCGACTGCGCCATTACTCTGTCCATCGGGGAGAGGGAGAAGGAGAGCTACCGGAAGTTCAGGGAAGCGGGAGCGGACCGATATCTGCTTCGTCATGAGACGGCGGACGAAGCCCATTACCGCAGTCTGCACCCGCAGGAAATGAGTCTTTCCCACCGGATGAAGTGCCTGTACGATCTGAAAGAGCTTGGCTATCAGGTGGGCGCGGGATTTATGGTGGGGTCGCCGGGACAGACTCTTGTAAATATTGCGGATGATCTGTTGTTTTTGCATCGTCTTCAGCCGGAGATGGTGGGAATCGGTCCCTTCATTCCGCACCATGATACCAGGTATGCAGGCGAGAAGGCGGGAAGTGTGGATATGACCATCTTTCTTCTTTCGGTCATAAGAATCCTGCTGCCGAAAGTCCTGCTTCCGGCGACGACAGCTCTTGGCACTATGGATCCCTTCGGACGGGAGAAAGGCCTTCTGGCGGGAGCCAACGTGGTTATGCCAAATCTTTCTCCGGAGAAAAACAGAAAAGATTACAGTCTTTACGATAATAAAATCTGTACCGGAGAGGAAGCGGCGCAGAGTATCGCCGCTCTCAGAAAAAAAGTAGAATCCGTGGGGTGTCAGGTTGTGACGGACCGGGGAGATGCCCTGAGATAGACGGGATCAGACCGAAGAAAGCGACCAACGGCGAAAAGAGCGTCCGATGAAAGGAAAACTGCCGGAAAAAAGAAATATAGACAGCGTAAAATGCCAGATGAACAAAAAATATGTTATCTGGCATTTTTTAGGTGGTCAAACATTACGGATTGCGTTGACACCATTCTCCGGCAGGTTGTATAATTTAAGAAATATAATGGTTTTCGGAGAGAGTATATGAAAGAATTTACAAACAGGCTGGCCGATAACGCAGGTACTCTGCTGGCATTTTTTGTGCTGCTGGCGGCAGTATTGGCGGCGGTTTGTCTGATAAAATATATATTTCGGAAAAGAACGGAGAAAAATGGACAGGTCAGGGAGGCGCGACGTCTGTATTCCTTCCTGTCAGATAATCCTTTTCAGGTGTATATTCTGGTCAGAGGCGCAGATGCTTTCCCTCTTTTTGTGTCTGATAATGTGGAGAAAATATTTGGTCTGGAGAAAAATGATATCTGTACCGATGTTTTTGCATTTGTCAGGTGTATGGAAGAAGAAGAGATTGGAAATCTTAAAGAACTTTTCAGAGGCTGGGACAGAAAGCAGCCGCTGGAGGCGGATTTTTCTTATGTAAACAGAAGGACAGAGAGCCGGGGAGATGCATTTCTGAGGGTTGGTTACGCGGAAGATGAGGATATTTATACTATTGTCATGGAGGATATTTCCAGGCGAAAGGCAACGGAGAACAGACTGCGGGAGGAGCTTTCCCGTGCCAGAGCGGAGAATGACGCCAAGACGGAGTTTCTCTCAGAGATGTCTCATGAGATTCGTACTCCGATGAACGGGATTCTGGGGCTTCTGGAACTTGCGAAAATGGAAATATCCAATACTGAGGCAGTGCAGGAATACCTGGACAAGACACAGAATCTGGCCCGGTTTCTGCTGCATTTAATCCATGACATTCTGGATCTGACACGCATTGAGAGCGGTAAAATTGAGCTGCAGCAGGAGAGCTTTGATCTGATTGCCGTGGCGCAGAAAATGCGGACTATGTTTCAGAAAACAATTGAAGAAAAGGAACTTCATTTCGAACTGAGGGTGGAGGGCTTCGATGTCCGCCGGGTCATCGGTGACGAAATGCGCCTGAGTCAGGTCGTTATCAATTTTCTGTCCAATGCGGTGAAGTTTACAGATCCGGGAGGCAGCGTCATTCTTACTTTCCGCCAGATGGAAAAGATTGATAATCACCTCCGCCTGATGATTCAGGTGAGGGATACGGGAAAGGGGATTGAGCCAGAGTTTTTGAGTCACATTTTCCGCCCGTTTGAGCAGGAAAGCAGCATGATTGCTAAAAAATACGGCGGCAGCGGCCTGGGAATGTCTATCGCGGATAATCTGATTCGTCAGATGGGCGGACAGATTGTCATTGACAGCGAGGTGGGAAAAGGCAGTGATTTCACGGTGTTTCTTTCTTTGCCTGTGGCAGAGACGGAACAGACCGGCACCGCCGGAGAAGGCAGCCATGAGCTGCGGCAGGATGCCGGAACAACGAACGAGGAAGAAGAACTGCGGTATCTGAAGAACGCTCATGTTTTATTGGCGGAAGATAACGATATCAATGCACGTATTACCATGGCGATTCTGGAGAAAGCAGGTGTTCGCACGGATCGCGTTCTTAACGGAAGGCAGGCAGTGGAGATTTTTAAGAACAGCGAAGAAGGTTTTTATGATGTGATACTGATGGATATCCAGATGCCGGAGATGGACGGCTGGGAAGCTACCAGACAGATACGGGAGCTGGACCGGAAGGATGCCCGGCTTATACCGGTTTATGCGCTCTCGGCCAATTCCTATGTGGAAGACCAGAGACGTTCTCTGGCGGCAGGAATGGATGATCATATTGCCAAGCCGATTGACTTTAATGTACTGAAGAAAAAAATGGGTGCTGCAATTCGAAATGCGCGCAACGCATGGAATGCTGTCCGGACCAATGATATGGGAGTGACAGCGGAGAAACAAGGGGAGTATGGGAAATGAAAAAATTAAAAGAGTATTTACAGAAGAAAAAGGGAGCCTTGCCGATGCTCACGCCAGTGACAGCGGTTGTGATTTTATGCCTTGTCATTGCCATGCAGGCGGAAAAGCTTCAGAATATGTTTGATCCGGATTCCTTTGTATCAAAAGAAGAGCAGAAAGAAACATTTGATCCCAGCGGCTATGGGCTGAAAGAAGATGGAGAAAAACAGGGGGAGGAAGACAGCACCGAAGATTCCTTTGAACAGGAGGATCAGGAGCAGAGAAAAATGCAGAATCCTGCTGCAGATTATTTTGGAAACCGGGCCGGAGGGAAGAACACAGAAGATCAGGAGAAACCGGCGGAGAAAATCGTTTATGTGGATCATAAAGCCGGGGAAGGTATGGAGCGGCAGACTGGAACCGGGGACGCCGGGGGTTCGGCAGACGATCAGATTCCGGGTGGAACCGGAAATGGCGGCAGGAAAGAGAACACGGACGATACGCAGGAAGGAAGTAACAGTACTCCTGGAGATGCCACATCTCCGGAGACCGGAGACGATGAAAATGAACCGGGTGAATCTGGAGACGGCGGAGAAGAGGAAGAGGAGCCGGATAACAGTGAAGATGAAGATACGGCCTGGACGGCGGACTCTCTCTCTGTGTCTTATTACAGAAATCAGGATGCGGTATCTTTCTATAAAGAACAGGTGCCGTCGGAATCTTATGTCCGCGGCAATATTACAGTCACTTCTCACTGGGTGGATAAGAACAATCCGTCCAATACAAGGACGAAAGAAGAGACGGAATTTGTGCTGGAATCTATTCCGGAAAAATATGACCACAGACTCACAGATGAGGATGTCAATCAGAGCTTCACGCTGAAGATCACCTGCCAGGGGCTGACAGATACCGTCACCTGTGTCATAAAAAATGATTACATACGATTTACGGGAATGCGTGTGCATTATGATTCATCCCCGGTATATGTGACCGGAGAGACTTTGTTTCAGGGGGAAGAAGTTAATGACGCACCCATAA
Organism: Candidatus Mediterraneibacter norwichensis; assembly: GCA_019112765.1. Classification (GTDB taxonomy): domain Bacteria; phylum Bacillota; class Clostridia; order Lachnospirales; family Lachnospiraceae; genus Mediterraneibacter; species Mediterraneibacter norwichensis. The sequence continues at coordinate 5,242 of DXIU01000069.1, forward strand.
AAAATGCCATAACACTGGATGTGTATGGAAGAACAGTGCAGGGAGGACAGGATGTTTATCTGCCTGATGAGAGTAATTATCAGGTGTCATTCAAGGAAGAAACCGGCGGTGTGGCGTCCAAGAAGGAGGACGGGAGTCAGTGGGAAGCGAGTATCTTATACTGCGGCGCCGGGGAAGGTTCCACAGTGGTGCTGCGGGGGACAGACGCCGTCCGTTACAGCGTCAGAGACTACAAACTTACAGTCATGTATGATGAACATACGGTACTTGACACCATATACACCGATGACAAAACCGTGGTGCTGAACGGAACTTACGACGGCCGTTGCCCATATAACGAAATGGTGCGTAAGCTGCAGGAAAATGGGAAATATACGACGAATGAAGAAGGGTATCTGACGGAGTTGTTCTATGGATGGTCATCGCAGTATCCGGCTTCGGTGGAAACAAGGGAGATTTCCTATACATTTAAAGACGGACAGCATACGCAGGTGATGTATGCGATTCCTCTCGCCCCGATGCTGGAAAAAGGATATCTGGTGAAGACGAGGGGAGACGATCAGATTCTCACCGGATATGTGCCGGAAGAGAAAACAAGCCGGCTGGATATTCCTTACGGGATTACAAGTGTTGATTTAAACGATTCGTTCAAAATATCAAAAGAAGCGGAAAATGTCGAGACACTTGCTTTGTCCGCCACAGTCAACAGTGTGGATTTGTCTGCTGCCGGGCAGAAGTTTCCGAAACTTTCGGAATATTCTGTGCAGCCGCTGACAGATGGCGAGACGGAGAGCACAGAAAAAAATCACATTTTCAGCGCAGAAAACGGCCTGCTGTACTCAGTAGATAAAAGTACGCTCTGGAAAGTACCGGCGGCTTGTCAGAGTTTTACAGTGAATGAAAAAGTGGAGACGGTTACCGAGGGAGCGCTGGCTGACGCAGCCGCAGGAGTGGGAAAAGAGACTCTGCGCATAAAAATGCTTGCCGAAAATCCGCCGGAGCTTCAGCGGACGGAGAAGACTCCTGTGTTTGGCGGCGCCTCCTGCCAGGTGCAGGTGGAAGTCCCAAAGACCGCAGAGAGCGTCATTGAGGATTTAGTTTATAAACGCTATGTATCTGCCTGGGGAGAAATTTTCGACGATGAGTTCGGAAAAACTGGCACTGCGGCAGAAAGTATAGAGGCTGAAGGCGGAACAGAGGGCCGGTATGAAAATAATGGCGGCGACGTCTATCTGATTTCCGGTGACTGCCGAAGTCTCGCGTTTATCACCAGAGCCGAAAAAGCTATTTATGATGTGCCGGAAGATGCGCAGGCGATTGCGCCGTATGCCTTTGCGGAAGCAGAGGGAGTCCGGTTTGTCAATGTCGGAGAAAATATAGAAAAGCTGGAGAGCTGCAGTTTCGCAGGTGTCAAAACATCTTCTCTGCAGGGAGTGCAGATCAACAGTGAAAGTACTATGGAACTTGGAGAAAATCTGGCAGGAGAGCAGGCGCCGCGGGAGATAAGGTTCTATATTTCGCTGGCGCAGAATGAAGCTTCCGGATGGATAAAGAGACTGACAAAAGATTACGGGGCAGAAACGGCGGAACGCATGCTGACACTGGCAGAGGGAACATTATGTATCGATGAACAGGGGTGTGCGTATCTGGAGCAGGACGATCACAGCCTTATGCTGTGCAGCGCGCCGGAGGAATTGTCAGAATATGAAGTCCCAGAGGGATATACGGTGACGGAGATTGCTGCCGGCGCTTTTGCATGGTGCGGTAATCTTTCCTATCTGGAACTGCCCGATGTGAACAAAGTAGGAAAAAATGCTTTTAAAAATTGTACAGACCTTGAAATTCTCGTGCTGAGCAATCCGGCTTTGTCAGAATGTACCGATGCTTTTGCCGGCTGTGACTCGCTGGAAACCGTTCTTCTGGGAAATGAGGAACTGAAGCCGGAGCTGCCGGAGAAAACAGAGCTTCTGGCGGGAAGCAGGTACTTTGCCGGAGACCGGGCAGTTTATGAAAGACAGACAGAGAAAACCTGTACAATTTTGAACGTGACCACAGATGTGGAAGGAACATTTCGGTTGGAAGACGGCGTCACTGCAATTGGAGACCGGGCTTTTGCCGGCTGCCGGAATCTGACAGATTTTGATACGGAACAGATGAATCAGATAGAATCCATCGGTGCATATGCTTTTTACGAGTGCGCAAATCTGAAAGAGGCACTGATCGGAAGAAGCTGCCGACGTATCGGTGAATGTGCTTATGCGGACTGCAGCGGTCTTGAAACGGTGACCTGGCTGGGAGATACAGAGACGGTGGGCAATTCCGTATTCAGCGCGAATAAGAAACTTTCGGCCGTCTACTTTGGAAACGATACCGGGCAGAGTATCACGGACATCGGCTCCCGTACATTTGAAGACTGTACGGCGCTGCAGACTGTCTATTTTCAGGCGGGGGTAAAAGAAATCGGAGATTTCTGCTTCCGGGGCTGCTCCGGAATGTGGACAAGCATTACCCGGGAGTATGCCGCTGCCTGTGAAAAGATCGGTGCGTACGCTTTTGCGGACTGCTCTCGGTATGCCCAGACGTTGGCTTTTTATACCGGGCTTAAAGAACTGGGAGAGGGGGCTTTTCTGAATTGTACTTATCTGCGTTCCATGTGGATTCCTTCCCAGTTAAGAAAGATTCCTGAGAAATGTTTTGCCGGCTGCACTTCGATGAGAAGTCTGGTGGTGCTGGCGGACGCGAATCTGAGGTCGATCGGCGCCAACGCTTTTTCAGGCTGCGTTGCGCTGGAAGAACTGACGAACTTTAATTTACTGACTCATTTTTACGTGCTGGGTGAGAGCGCTTTTTCCGGCGGAACAGTGGGAGAAAATACATACGGGGCGTGTACGGCGTTGAAAAGTATATCGCTGCCGTCCTCTGTCCGACAGATCGCACGGTATGCATTTTCCGGATGCACAGCCCTGGAAACGGCTGCTATAGAGGATGCGTGGAACCTGACAAGTCTGGGCGAAGGAGTGTTCCTGAACTGTACATCGCTAAAAAACGGCGGCTTGTCTGAAACAGCGATCCCAGAACTGCCGGCAGACTCCTTCTCCGGGTGCAGTGCCATGGAAACATTGATGCTGCCGGAGACGGTTACGTCCATAGAAAGCCGCGCGGTGGCAGATTGTGATGCTTTGTATGATATGACAATCAGACGCCGGGACGGCGTTGTGTCAGTGGCGTCCAATGCCCTGACCGGGACAAAAAACAACGGCAGGATTTCCATTTATGTACCGTATACGGACAAACATACACTCCGGAACGCGTATCGCCTGTCCTTTGACTGGTGGACAGCGCTTCTTAATATTTTTACCGGACAGTCTCCTGTCACGATCATCCAGGACCGTGAAATGGACGAAGAGACCTTTGTGGAAAACGGCGGTCTGTACGAGCGGAAAGACGACGGGACTTTCCGGCTGCTGCAGGCAATTTCGCTGACAGACGGAGGATTTACAGTAAAAGAAAATACCACGGAAATTTCTTCAGGAGCGTTTGGTTCCAGAGAAGACATGTCGGCGCTGATGCTGCCGGAGTCTCTTCAGGATCTGCCGGCGGGTGTATTTGAAAGCTGTGCAAATCTGGAAATCCTTCTGGTACCGGATGATCTTCGGATGAAATTTACGGATGAAATGTTTGGAGAGGGAGAAAGAAATGTGAATTTCACTCTCTGGGTATCAGACGATGACGCCGATTATTATGAAAACCAGACGGAACTGCCGGTGCGTGCATACGGAAGGCAGGGAGAGATACTGGGGGGCGTTCTCTATGGCGCAGAGGAAGAAGAGGGAAGAAACCGGATTCTTCTTCAATACGTGCCGAAAAATTTCAAAGGAGAACTGACAGTGATGCTTGGCACGCAGGAAGTGGCTGAGGAAGCTGCCATGGGCTGTCAGAATCTGACGGCGGTAAACAGCGCATATACCGTAGAAAAAATAGGAGCGTATGCTTTTGCGGATTGTTCTTCGCTGCAAACCGTTGACCTTACCAGCCTTTCGGCCACAGCACTGACGGAAATCGGAGATTATGCCTTTGCCGGATGTACGAACCTGATCGGTGAAAATACAGGAAAGGGAGAGGAGGAAGAACTCCTGATCCCGTCAACAGTGAAAGTTCTCGGCAAAGGAATGCTGAAAGATTGCAGTTCCTTGACAAATCTGTCTCTGCAGGGAAATTCAGATGAGCTGCCGGATGAATTTTGCAGCGGTTGTGAGAATCTGCAGTCTCTGTCTCTCGCGAGAACATTGCTGAATTCTATAACAAGAATTGGAAAGAAAGCTTTTTATGGCTGTGAGAGTATTACATCTGTGAGCTGGTCCAACATGCCGAATCTGAAGATAGTGGATGACGGCGCTTATGAGAACTGTTCTTCATTGGTACAGGTGACTTTCGCGAATCAGGTAGAATATATCGGCGACGCGGCTTTTCTGGGTACGGCTTTGGAAATGCTTTCCTTTAACGGGGAGAATCCGCCGGCTCTTGGAGAAAATATTTTAAATGAGGAAGAACAGAGCAGGGTGCATGTGTACATTCCTGCCGGTGAAAACGGAGAAATTTATCTGAAATATTATGAGGCATGGGAAAACAATTATCCGGTTCTGGTTTCCCGGCTTGTTGCTCAGGATGGAAGTGAGTATCGTGCAGTAAATAATATTCTCTATCTGCTGGATCCGGAACAGGAAAGCAGGATGACAGCTATACGTGTGCCGACCAATGCGGCGTCCGTACAGATATATAATTCCAGCGCTCTTTATTGTGTGCGTCTGGAAGACGGAAGCTTTAAAAACTGTCGGCAGATCACATCTCTGGTAATTCCAAACCGGGTGGAAAGTATTGGTGACGGCGTCTTTGAAAATTGCGTATCTTTGAAAGATGTGTCTATGGAAGGAGAGGCTCTGCGGATCATAGGCGAGGAAGCATTCCAAAATTGTACTTCTCTCACGGAGCTGGAGATTCCGCAGACAGTTTATTCGCTGGGAGACGGTATGCTTGAAGGCTGTGGCTCTTTCCACACTCTTACTGTGAATAGTTATACGCCAGTCGCTCTGGGCAAAAAAATCTTTGGCGAAACGGCCGGTGAAGACATTCGGATCAAGATCCCATTATCAGCTTACAGCGCGTATCTGAATCAGTGGGGCAGTCAGCTCGACAGCGAGTATGGGGAAGGTGCAGGACAGCGCATTCTCATGGCTGTGAATGAGGACGGCACGGAAAAGATTGAAAATGGCGTTCATTACGTCTGGGCCGGCGGCCGTTGGGAAGAAAAATCCGATACGGATAAAGCAGAAGAAAATACAGGTGTAGAGCGCAGCGAGACAGATAAAGACCAGCCGGAAACCGGAGAAGAAGGTGACTGGCAGACCGGAAGCAGCGAGACCGGCGGCAGTGAGACCGGCGAGGGCCAGCCGGAAGCCGGAGAAGAAGGTGACCGGCAGACCGGAAGCAGCGAGACCGGCGGCAGTGAGACCAGCGAGGGCCAGCCGGAAGCCGGAGAAGAAGGTGACCAGCAGACCGGAAGCAGCGAGACCGGCGGCAGTGAGACCGGCGAGGGCCAGCCGGAAACCGGAGAAGAAGATGACCGGCAGACCGGAAGCAGTGAGACCGGCGGCAGTGAGACCGGCGAGGGCCAGCCGGAAGCCGGAGCTGAGGATGGCAGTCAGACCGGAACGGAAGAGGACAGCACGGCAGAATCAAAAATGACCGGGCTGAAGGAAATGCCGGACGTGGAATTGAAAGAATCAGAGCAGGGAAGGGTTAAATCATGGTAGTGGAAAAATCAGGACAGATTATCAGAGAGATTGGAAAGGTACTGGTAGGGAAGGAAGCTGTGGTGGAGAAAGTCTTAATGACCATCTATGCCGGCGGGCATATCCTTCTGGAGGATGCGCCGGGCGTCGGAAAGACGACGATGGCACTGGCGTTTTCAAAGGCATTGGGGCTTGAGTATAAGCGTGTGCAGTTTACGCCGGATACCCTTCCGTCGGACATTATCGGATTCAGTACCTATGACCGGGAAACGGGGAGTCTCGTTTACCGGTCCGGAGCGGTGATGTGTCATCTGTTTCTGGGGGACGAGATCAACCGTACTTCAGCCAAGACGCAGTCGGCGCTGCTGGAAGCCATGGAAGAGCGAAATGTGACAGTGGATGGTGTGACTCACAAGCTGCCTTATCCGTTCATCTGCATAGCGACACAGAATCCGCTGGGGTTTGCCGGAACACAGAGACTTCCGGAGTCGCAGCTTGACCGGTTTATGGTTCGCCTGAGTATTGGTTATCCCAATACGGAAGAACAGATACAGATTCTGCAGAGAAAAATGTATCAGGATCCCCTGGAGAATATGCAAAAGATCATTGACAGGGACGATTTGCTGGAAATACAGAATTATCTGACTTCCATCACAGTCACAAAGGAAATCCTGCGTTATATGACGATGCTGTGTGAGGCGACAAGATCGGACAGCAGAATAGAGCTGGGAGTAAGTCCGCGGGGAGTCATTGCGCTTCTGAAAATGGCAAGGGCGTGCGCGATCCTCAGAAGAAGAGATTTTGTGATTCCTGAAGATGTACAGGAAGTATTTACCGATGTCTGTGCCCACCGTATCGTGCTGAAACCTCAGGCAAAAATAGAAGGGATCAAAGAGGAGGCGCTTCTGAAAAATCTTTTGCAGGAAGTGGAGCCGCCGGCCCTTGGATAAGGCGGTGGAAAGATGAGAAAGTACAGAATTTATTATAGTATCGTCCTGTTCATCATGCTGTGTCTTTTTTTGTGGACCAACACAGCCCAGGTTTTACTGGCGCTTCTTATGCTGTGCATATTTCCGCTTTTTTCCGGGATCTTGACGATGATCTGGGTTTATACGCTGCGGTTTGAGGTATCCCTGCCTTCGGTCTGTGTGACGGGACAAAATGTGGCCGTATATTTTCATATTACAAAAAAAGCGGGGTGGATCGCCAGACAACTGGTGGTGCCGGTCATGATATATAATCATATGTTTGACCGGCAGGAGAAAAAATGGCTGTCCATTTTCCCGGGGCATAAAAGAGAGGAAAAATTTACTCTTCCGGTGCAGACAGAGCTTTGCGGAGAAGTTACGATTCATCTGGAAGAAATATGCTGTTATGATATTTTTCGTCTGTTTTGTGTGAAAAAATCCTGTCGTCAGGAACAAACTATGATGATTTATCCGTCAGTGATTCCGATGAATCTTATGCTGAAACAGAGACCGAAGTCCAGAGAGACCGGAGATATTTATGACGAGGATATCCGGGGAAATGACGCGACGGAAATCTTTGATCTGCGAGGTTATCAGGAGGGAGACAGCATCCGTTCTGTTCACTGGAAACTGTCCACTAAACTGGAAAAACTTCTGGTTCGTGAATTCAGCCGTCCTGCCAGCTTTGATACGGCGCTGCTGTTTTCTTTGTCGGGAAAGGGACGGGTGACGGATCAGAGGATTACCCGGGTGACAGTACTGGCTCTTTCGGTGATGGAGGCTCTTTTGAAACTGGATATGGAGCATCAGGTAGGCTGTATGGTCAATGGAAAATTGCTGGAGATGCCTGTCTGCTCCAGAAATGATTGTATGCAGGTGAGGGACAGCATGATGGGGATGCGCTCTTCCGGAGAGCCGGCATCCGTTCTCCAGAGTTTCATGAAAATGGGGAGACATTTTCAATATACAAAAGTGATATTTGTTACGGCGGAGCTTGATGACGATCTATTGAGAACTCTGGGCAGTCAGGTTAATCTTTCAGTGATTCTGCCGGTGGAAGGAAAAGAAGATTATATTGACAGCAGCAGCGGCTATGAGGTGCTGGCGCTCTCGGACAAAGACCCGGGAAATGGACGGTATATTTATATTTAATGATCAGGAGCAGTCATATGGAAAAAGAAATAACCTTTCTGCAGGCGGGAAAAGAAAATAAGAAAGATCGTACATTTTATGATGTGGCAGTGTCCGTTTTGTACAGTAGTCTGCTGATGGCCGGCGTTTCAGAACTTCTGGGAGACCTGATTCCGTTTCAGGGGAATCAGGTGCTTTTTGCCGTGAGCACTGCGGCGGCCGTGCTGGTGATTTTTTCCCAGCAGCAAAAAATGCTGGAAGTGGTGCTGCCGCTTCTTTTGCTGTTTGGGGCATTTGCCCTGCTGTTTTTCCGGATGGAAGCAGTGATACGGGGAATGCTGGCGCTTGCAAATATGGTCATGGAAAAATGGAATACTATTTTTAATACATATCTGCCGCTTTACGGGCTTGCATCTCCCGGTAAAGGAGACATTTTTTCGGCGCTGATAATCCTCGGTATTCTTCTTGGAATATTTTCCGGATACAGTATATGGAGACAGTGGCTGGGATTTCTCACCGCTGAAGTATTTCTTCTAGTGATGACAGGATGTCTGCTTCGGGGAAATGAGTCCTGCCGTCCTGTAATTCTTCTGATGGCAGGATGGCTGGGAATATGGAGCGGCAGCCGGACAGGAAGCCGGCGCAGCCGCAGGATCAGCCTGTGTGTCTGTGCGTTTACTCTGGTCTTTGGATGGGGAACTTCCGCACTTTTGTCGGGATATCATCCGGCCAGAACGGTGGATAATATCCGGACACAGATAGAAGATGCAATTGAGTATATACGTTTTGGAACAGATTCACTGCCCCAGGGAGACCTGCGCAGGGCAGGAACCATTCTTGGAGAAAAGCCGGAGGCAGAGGAAGAGGAAAAGAGAACGCTGGAGCTATCTTTTGACACCCCTCAGGAAATGTATTTGCGGGGATTTGTTGGAGCGCAGTATGACGGACAAAGCTGGCGGCAGCTGTCCGTGGAAGCATATACGGGAAGACAGGAAGGTATGCTCGACTGGCTTGGCAGTCATGGATATAATCCGGTTTTTGCCCGCGCGTCTTCTCAGGAAGCGGACGCCGGCGGACAGGACGGCGCTTCCGGACAGACATTTCAGAATGTGGAGGTCGTCAACCGGGGCGCGGACAGACGTTACGTGTATGTGCCTGAGACCGTTGAAGCAGTGGAAGGCGCGGATTATAAAATCAATCAGGACTGGCAGCTGGTATCCGGAGGGATTTTCGGAGAAAAAGAATATCAATTTCAAAATCTGCAGATACAGCCGGCGCAGGAGTTTCCCAAAGCGCCTTCCTGGCTGAAGCGGGGAGGCAGCACAGCAAAGGAGTCGTATATTGAGGCAGAGGAAGTTTATCGATCTTTTGTGTACGATTATTATCTGACCGTGGATGAAGATGTGAAACAGGAGATTGACCGGCTGCTTTTTTCCGGGGAGAAATGGAAGGAGGAGCAGGAAGATGCGGTGGATCTTTATGAGGCAACTGCGAGAATCCGCGTAATGCTGGCAGCCCTCGCCGAATATTCACCGGAGACAGCCGAGGTCCCTGAAGGAAAGGATTTCGTCACCTGGTTTCTCGGAGAGCATAAGGAAGGAAATGCGGTTCATTTTGCCACGGCGGCGGTGCTTGCGTACCGGACTCTTGGAATTCCCGCCCGGTACGCGGAAGGATATTATCTGAACGGGAAGCTGGCGGAACAGCTGATGGAACAGGGAGCGGACAGCTGCCAGCTCACACAGGAGAACGGACATGCCTGGGCGGAAGTTTATGTGGATGGCGTGGGCTGGAGTCCTGTGGAGGTGACGCCGGGATTTTACAGCGAGGTATATGCGCCGGATTATCTGATAAATATCCGGCAGGAAGAGATGGAAAAAGGAAATAGCGGCGCCAGGACAGAGGTGGATGAGGTTGTGTCAGGAAACAGAGAGGAGAAACGGACGCAGATATTGCCGTATATACCGTGGAATATGCTGGGGATCGCGCTGCTGGTTCTTCTGCTCATCGTGGGGATTATCGTTCTTCTTGAGATGCAGAGAATCGTGAGAGTATTCCTTCGCAGCAGAAAGCGGAAAAACAATCCGGATAAACTGGCGGAGCTTTCCTATGGGCAGATGTGCCGTATGTTCCGCTGTGCCGGCGTTCCTGAGAATTACAGGCGCCCTTATGAACTGACGGAATGCGTCTGCACACGATTTTCAAGTATTAAGGAAGAAGAATATATCCGTGTTATTCAGATTATCCAGAGGAACATTTTCGGACAAAAGGCACTTTTGCCCAATGAATGCAGAATATTAGAGGTTCTTTGTGGAAAGATACGGACAGAATTATATGCAGATGCATCTCTGTGGAAAAAACTGCTGTACAGGTATCTTTACTGTCATTGACTTTTGGAAAATGAGATGATATCCTGAGACTGAAAATTATGTCTGAAATTCTATAATGAGGTGATGCGATGAAGAAGAGAGTGATTACAATCGGAAGAGAGTTTGGCAGCGGCGGAAGAACCATCGGAAGACAGGTGGCAGAGAAGCTGGGAATTGCATTTTATGACAGAGACATCATAAAAAATATCGTCAAGGAAACCGGACTGAAGGAGAAGTACGTGGAACATTATGGAGAGTTCGCTCCATCTTCGGACCATCGTTTTGCCTATTCTTTTGTGGATCTGGAAGATGAGGAATCCTCGCCGCTCAAGCGGATGTGGCATGCTCGTACAAAGATCATCCGCAAGTTTGCGGAGGAGACGTCCTGCGTCATTGTCGGAAGCTGTGCGGATTATATTCTGAGAGACAGAGAAGACTGTCTGCGGGTTTTCCTCTATGCGGATGAAGCGACAAAAGAAGAGAGGATTCGGGAAATGTACGGGGAGGTTCAGCTGAAAGAGCGAAACAGAGTGCATGACATGGATGTGCGCAGAGGTCTGAATTATCAGTATTTTACCGGTCAGGAATGGGGAAAGGCGCAGAATTATGACCTGGCGCTGAACCGGGGAAGTCTCGGCATCGAAAAATGCGTGGAGCTGATCGTGGAGGCCGCGCGGTAAGTGCGCCTGCAGGAAGTCTCAGAAAAAGGCTGTTTTTAATGAAGATATCAGAATAAAGGAGAAATATCATGAAGATTTTAGTTACCGGCGGAGCAGGATATATTGGAAGCCACACTTGTGTGGAATTGCTGAACAACGATTATGAAGTTGTCGTTGTGGATAACCTGTATAATTCCTGCGAGGAAGCATTGAACCGTGTGGAGAAGATTACGGGAAAAACTCTGACCTTTTATGAAGGAGATCTGCTGGATCAGGATCTGCTGGAGGAGATTTTTGACAACGAAAGACCAGAGGCAGTCATTCATTTTGCCGGATACAAGGCAGTGGGAGAGTCCGTGGAAAAACCGATTGAATATTATCATAACAACATCACCGGTACCCTTCTGCTCTGTGATGTGATGCGCAGATACGACTGCAAAAAGATCGTGTTCAGCTCTTCTGCAACAGTTTACGGAGATCCGGCCTTTGTGCCGATAACAGAAGACTGCCCAAAGGGCGTTATCACCAATCCGTACGGACAGACCAAGTCAATGATCGAACAGATCCTCACAGATATTCAGGTGAGCGATCCGGAATGGAATGTGACGCTTCTTCGGTACTTTAATCCGATCGGAGCGCATAGTTCAGGACTGATCGGCGAGGATCCGAAAGGAATTCCGAATAATCTGGTTCCGTACATTGCAAGAGTAGCTGTCGGCAAACTGGAGAAACTTGGTGTGTTCGGTAATGATTATGATACCCCGGATGGAACGGGTGTCCGTGATTACATCCATGTGGTGGATTTGGCGGCAGGGCATGTACAGGCCCTTCGTCATATGAAGCAGGGCGTCAGCATCTACAATCTTGGAACCGGACAGGGTTACAGCGTGCTTGATGTGGTGAAAGCATACAGTAAGGCATGCGGCAAAGAGATTCCGTACGAGATTAAACCGCGAAGAGCGGGAGATATCGCCGCCTGCTATTCTGACCCGACCAAGGCAAAAGAAGAGCTTGGATGGGAAGCAAAGTACGGTATTGAGGAAATGTGCCGGGATTCTTATCATTGGCAGTCCATGAATCCGGACGGTTATCAGACGAAGCAGGAGCAGGCATAATGCGGCAGCAGCTTGAAGCACTGCGCCGGCGGATGCTGGAAGAGAAGATCGGCGCCTATCTCATCATGACCGATGATTTCCATGGTTCGGAGTATGTGGGAGACTATTTTAAATGCCGGGAATATATTTCCGGCTTTACCGGATCCGCGGGGACGCTGCTGGTTATGAAGGAACAGGCGGGACTTTGGACAGACGGAAGATATTTTCTTCAGGCGGAAGCACAGCTGGCGGGCAGCGGTATCACATTGTATCGTTCCGGACAGCCGGGAGTGCCTTCGGTGGAAGAGTTTCTTGAGAGGGAGCTTCAGCCGGGGGAGACTCTGGGCTTTGACGGACGGTGCGTGATGGCGAGCTATGCCCGGAAGATAAGGGCGGCCCTTGCCGGCAGACAGATTACCGTCTGTGGTGATCTTGATCTGGCGGGAGACGTCTGGGCGGACAGGCCGCAGCTTTCCCGGGAGCCCGCGTGGATTCTCGGGGAGCGCTATGCCGGTGCGGGCATTAGAGAAAAGATTGCGGAAGTCCGCCGGGTCATGAAACAAAGAGGCGCGGACTGGTTTCTTCTGGCATCCCTTGAAGACATTTGCTGGCTGTTAAATGTGAGAGGAAACGATGTGGCGTGTACGCCGGTCGTCCTCTCCTATCTGATGATGAGCCGGGATGAAGTGCGCTGGTATGTACAGGAGGAAGCGCTCACAGATAAAGTGCGGGCGTATCTGAATGACGCGGCGGTTGCTGTAAGAGATTACAGACAGATTTACGGGGACGTGAGCCGGCTTCCCGCCGGTGCACGCCTTCTTTATGATGAGAATCATGTCAATGAAGCGCTGGTCAGCCGGATTCCGGATGGGGCGCAGCCCCTTGACGGGGAGAATCCGACCCTGCTTTTAAAGGCCGTGAAGAACCCGGTGGAGGTGGAAAACGAGAGAACTGCCCATATCAGGGACGGCGTGGCTGTGACAAAGTTTATATACTGGTTGAAACATCAGACCGGACGGGAGGCTATCACGGAAAGAAGCGCAGCGCTTCGCCTTGAAGAGCTGCGGAAGGAACAAAAAGATTATATCGGTCCGAGTTTTTATCCGATTCTTGCTTACGGCGAACATGGCGCCATCGTTCACTATTGTGCCGATGAACAGTCCGATATCCCGTTGAAGCCGGAGGGCTTTCTGCTGGCGGATACCGGAGGTCACTATAAGGAAGGAACGACGGATATTACCAGAACCATTGCTCTCGGTGCGATCACCGAAGAGCAGAAAGAAATGTACACCATGGTGCTGAGAGGGCATATCCGTCTGGCGGATGCGGTATTCCTGCGGGGAGCGACGGGTATGAGCCTGGATGTGCTGGCAAGAATGCCGCTCTGGGAAAAGGGACTTGATTATAACCACGGTACCGGCCACGGCGTGGGTTATCTGCTGAGCGTCCATGAGGGGCCAAACAGTTTTCGCTATCGTCCGGCTTCTGTCCGTGGCAGCGACTGCGTTATGGAAGAGGGCATGATCACTTCCGATGAGCCGGGTATTTATCTGGAAGGCAGATTTGGCGTCCGTCTGGAGAATCTGCTGGTCTGCACCAGAAAAAGAGAGAACAGCTATGGTATTTTCCTTGGATTTGAACCGCTCACCATGGTACCTTTCGAACAGGAAGCGATTATATGGGAGAAACTTTCTGAGCAGGAAATCCGCTGGCTGAATGCTTACCATGCAAAGGTATATGAGACCATTTCTCCATATCTTGATAAAGAGGAGAGGGAGTGGCTGCGGAAGGAGACGGAAGCATACGGCGGGAGATAATACCCGGCGAGCTGCCGGAAAGGCAGACGGCTGCGTAGGTTCAGCCGGCGCCCGGCAGCGGAGTATGCCGTCGGCAAAGATGAAATACTGCCGCACCGGCAGCAGGTGTGCGCCGGCAATGTTCAGATCCAGCCGCCGTCAAAACGCAGAATCTGTCCGGTCAGGTATTCCGGAGATTCGGCGATCTGGCAGCAGAAGGCCGCTGCTTCCCCGGGGGAGGCAAAACGTCCGAAAGGGATTTCCTCTGCCAGCGCCTGTCTCTCCTCCTCGTTGAAGCATTGGTTCATGGCAGTGTCAATGACGCCGAGGCTTATAGCGTTGACAGAAATATGCGAGGGGCCAAGTTCTTTGGCAAGCGCCCGGGTGAGAGAATTGACCGCGCCTTTGGAAGCGGAGTAGGCCGCCTCGCAGGAAGCGCCGACCTCTCCCCATACGGAGGAAATGTTCAGGATTCTTCCTTTTTGCCGGCGGACCATATGGGGAATCGCCGCCCGGCAGGTAAAAAATACGGCGTCCAGATTGGTCTGCATGACCTGTCGCCACTGTGCGGTGCTCATATCGGATAAAAGGCCGATATGGGAGATTCCGGCGTTGTTGATAAGCAGGTCGATCTGACCATAAGTATCTATGGCTCGGTTGATAATCCCGCAGGCATACTCTTCAAGGGAGACGTCACCGTAGAAAGCGTCGGTTCTGGTGATTTGCGACAGCTCTTCTGCTGCCTGACGGAGTGCCTCCTGGTCATGGCCTCCGTTTATGACGAGATTCCAGCCCCTGTCGGCTAACAGTCTTGCCGTGGCAAAACCGATTCCTCTGGATGAACCTGTGATGACTGCTGTTTTCATAAAATAACTCCTTTCCGGATGGGATAAATTACATTGATTATAATAGAATCCATAACAATTTTCCATTTCTATTTCAATTTTATGACAAAACTTGAAATGGAAATGGAAGTTTGCTATACTTAACAGATAAAATCGAATAGGAGGGCTATGATGGAAAAGCCAAACTTGATTGTGAGATTCTTTTCCTTTCTGCTGAAGGTGCTTGTGGTTCTGGTACTGATGGTTGTCATTGCCATTGCTTCTTTTGAGGGTGTGACTTACTATCTTACCGGCAGCCTGTATGATCTCAGAGAGCTGGCAGGCGGCGGTAATGATATAACCAATATCGGCAGCAGCAGCGAGGAACAGGAAACAGAGATTGATGAAACCAATATGGAGAGTACGCTCTTTTTTGTTGACAGTGCAGACAGCGGCAAAGAATATATTGCCCTCAATATGCTGAATACAAAGACCAATGTTCTGGATGTTCTTCTGATTCCGACCAACGCGCAGGTGACGGTAGGACAGGAGCTGCTGGATGATATTCAGAAGGAAATGCCGGAAGCGAAGAATACGGTGAACATCGGCGATGTGGCCCGGGCCTTTGGAGACGACAAGTATAAGATGATTTCTGATATTATGGAAAATGTTACTGGTCTCACTTTAAGTGGATACGATGTGATGACGCAGAAGAATTTCCAGAGCTTCCTCGATATGGTAGATACCGTGGAATATCAGGTGGATAATAATTTCTCCTATCGTGATGAGAACGGTGTCTTAAATGTGATCGAGGGAGGGCAGACGGAACTTGACAGTGAAGAAGCGGTGGCTCTGCTTACTTATCTGGATGGAACGGAGTCGGAAGAGTCTGCCCGCCTGGAGAGAACCAACGTATATCTTCAGTCATTTTTCAACACACTGTTTGCAGAGAACAGCAATAGTGCGATTTATAAAAAATATACTAATCTGGCAGAGTCCGGCGATGGAAGAAACCTTGCTGACATGGAATCTGTTTTCGAAGCTCTGGATCCGGAGAATATTACTATACGAATCTTGCAGGGTTCCGAGGCGGACGGAGTGTTCACCGTGGATTCCCAGATGGTGCAGCTTCAGGTATCCACTCTGGCACAGCAGGCGGAAAATGCATCTTCTTCCGGCAGTCAGAACAGTGATTCCGAAGAGAGCAGCGAAAGCGATACGCAGAGCAGCAGCTCTTCCGGTCAGGACTCAAAGGATTATTCCATTGAGCTTTATAACTCTGCTTATGTGGCAGGTCTTGCCGGAGAGTGGGAAGCTTATCTGGAGGAAGAAGGCTACACGATCAGTCTGGTAGATTCCTATCAGGATGAGGGACCGCTTTCCACCACAAGAATTGTCGTTACAGAGGAAGGAATGGGAGAGGATCTTCTCACTTACTTCCCGGATGCTGAGATTGAAGTGGATGAGATAGATACCGGCGGAGACATTCAGATATATATTGGTACAGACAGTACTGATGTGGGCGGTGAGGACGGAACCTCCTCCGGCATCAGTGACAGTGAGGAGGATACCTACAGCTCTGACGAAGAAGAGATTTC
Source organism: Candidatus Mediterraneibacter norwichensis (assembly GCA_019112765.1). Taxonomy (GTDB): domain Bacteria; phylum Bacillota; class Clostridia; order Lachnospirales; family Lachnospiraceae; genus Mediterraneibacter; species Mediterraneibacter norwichensis. The sequence continues at coordinate 21,470 of DXIU01000069.1, forward strand.
AGACGAGGAGAGCTCTTACGGCTATGAAGACGAGGAGAGTACCACGGAAGAAGAGAGCAGTTACGGTGGTTCCTATAACTTTGATACGGACTCTGCAGAGTAGCAGACCGTAGTATCCTGCCGCTGTACGTGATTGGTGAAGAAAAGAGAGAAGAGAACGCCTGGAAAGGACCATAGGGATGAAAGAACATTCTTCTAGAAAAGTAAATGTGCTTGGTACGGACGTATCGGTAATGCGTCCGGAAAAAGCAGTGAATCTGACCCTGGATTATATGAGGAGGAAGGGGCTGGAGGTTGTCTTCTTCCACTCGGCGGAAAGCTCTCTGTACTGTCAGAATCAGTCGTGGGCGGCAGAAACTGTTCAGGACTGCCAGCTCGTTCTGCCTGGCGACAGCCATATGGAGATGGCTGTGAGACATCAGAGAAGTGACAACGAGGATCAGAAGGGAATCGGTGAATTTGCTGACGAATACTTAAAAAGACTCTTTGCGAAGCTGAACAGGGAGAGCAGAGAGATATTTGCAGTT
>DXIU01000070.1 GCA_019112765.1 Candidatus Mediterraneibacter norwichensis
ATTTTCCAAGGTTTACGAACTGATATCCGATGATCTCGTCGTTGTCATCAAGAGCAATTCCTGTAACATAACCTTCAGCCATCTCAAGGTAACGAGGACCTTTTGCAAGTGTTCCGTACATTGTACCAACCTGAGAACGAAGTCCTTTTCCAAGATCTTCCAGTCCCGCGCCGATTGCAAGTCCGTCTTCGGAGAATGCGCTCTGTGTTCTTCCGTAAACGATCTGAAGGAACAGTTCTCTCATTGCTGTATTGATTGCATCACAGACAAGGTCTGTGTTTAATGCCTCTAAAATTGTCTTGCCGGGAAGAATCTCAGATGCCATAGCTGCGGAATGTGTCATTCCTGAACATCCAAGTGTCTCTACCAGTGCTTCCTGAATGACACCGTCTTTTACATTCAGTGTCAGTTTACATGCTCCCTGCTGAGGTGCGCACCAGCCTACGCCGTGTGTAAAACCTGAGATATCTTTGATCTCTTTTGCTTTTACCCATTTCGCCTCTTCCGGGATTGGAGCTGGTCCGTGATTCGCGCCCTGCGCTACCGGACACATCATTTCTACTTCATGTGAATAAATCATGTTAAAACTCCTTTCAAATATATGATTTTCTTCGCATATGACGCATGTCCATCCGCCACCTGCCGCGGATGATTCCGTCTGCCCCATATACAACTTATTTTCTCATAATTTACACAATTCGTCAATCTTCCTTTGGCAAGATTTTTATCTGACTTGCTGAAGCAATAACGGCGGCTGATCCGGATTCTCTCCGGAACATACCGCCGCAGCTGTTTCTTCCTTTATCTGTTACATTCCTCCCCGGGTAAGAACCTGCCTGTTTTTCCAGATATAATCCAGAAGAGATATAATGGTAAGAGCCAGGGCGACCCATATAAGAACCTGACCCACCAGATCAAAGACTCCTCCAAGATCTGCAATCAGTACAATAATCATTGCCATCTGGAATACTGTCTTAAATTTTCCCCAGTAGCTTGCGGCAATCACGATCCCGCTGTCAGACGCAACAAGCCGGAACCCGCTGATAATAAACTCACGGGCAATAATAACAATAACAATTGCCGTGTTCAGTTTTCCGGACGGAATCAGACAGATCATAGCCGAGCAGACAAGCAGCTTATCCGCAAGGGGATCCATAAACTTCCCGAAATTCGTCACAAGGTTATACTTTCTGGCAATCTTTCCATCCAGCATGTCTGTCAGACTTGCAGCGACAAAAATTGCCAGAGCAATCCATTTGTTTGCCTCTCCGCCTGCATCCGTAAGCATAAAGAACACAAAAAAAGGCACCATAATCACACGTAATACTGTCAGTTTATTCGGCAGGTTCATTCTACAAGTCCTCCTATCAGATCATAATCCAGAGCTCCGGTTACTTCCACTTTCACAAAGTCGCCGGAAACCAGTTCCTCTTCTGTGTTGATAAAGATCAGTCCGTCCACATTGGGCGCATCCCGGTAAGTACGTCCCACATAGGCATTTTCATCAGCGACCTTTCCCTCTATCATCACAAGCACTTCCCGGCCTTTCATTTCCCCGGCCTTGTCAAACGCCACTTCCTGCTGAAGTTCCATCAGCTCTGCCTGACGTTCTTCCTTTACCTCCTGATCGATCTGATCCGGCATCTCTGCGGCAGGAGTGCCCTCTTCCGGCGAGTAGGTGAAAACACCGAGACGGTCAAATTCCATCTCATCCACAAATTCCATCAGTTCTTCGTGCTGCTCCCGGGTTTCTCCGGGGAAACCGGTAATCAGTGTTGTCCGCAGACAGATATCCGGAATTTCTTTTCTTAATTTATGGACAATATCGATCAGCTCCTGCTTTGTTGTCCGCCTGCCCATTCTTTTAAGCACCTGGTCATTCGCATGCTGAATCGGAAGATCCAGATAATGACAGACTTTCTTCTCCTCTTTCATTACCTGGATCAGTTCGTCTGTAATTTCCTCCGGATAACAGTACAGAATCCGGATCCACTGGATCCCGTTGATCCGGCACAGTTCTCTTACCAGTCTGTGAAGAGATTTTTCTCCGTAAATATCTTTTCCGTAAAGTGTAGTTTCCTGGGCAACCAGAATCAGTTCTTTTACCCCCTGATCCGCCAGCTCCTGCGCTTCTTTCAGCAGATATTCCATAGGAATGCTGCGGTAGGACCCCCTGAGTTTCGGTATAATGCAGTAGGTACAGTGTTTGTCGCAGCCTTCCGCGATCTTCAGGTAGGCGAAATGTCCGCCGGTTGATACTGCTCTTCTGGCATCCGGAAGGGGCAGAGCGTTCAGATCGGAAAGGATTACTTCTTTTTTCCCTTCCAGCGCCTGATCCACTGCCCGTATAATCTGGTCAATTGCCGTTGTCCCGAGGACCTCGTCCACCTCCGGGATCTCGTCCAGGATCTCCTGGCGGTACCGCTGGGCAAGACACCCTGTCACGATCAGCGCTTTTGCCTTTCCGTTCTTTTTATATTCCGCCATATCAAGGATATTCTGAATACTCTCCTCCATGGCATCGTGAATAAAGCAGCACGTATTGATTATAATAACGTCTGCCTCATTCTCGTCGTCTGTAATCTCATATCCCCGGGATGTAAGCATACCCAGCATTACTTCACTGTCCACAAGGTTTTTATCGCATCCCAGAGAAAGGAATAATATTTTCATAATTACCTCCGGAGTCTGTAAGTCAATATCGCAAAAAAGCAGATACCTCATGTGCATCTGCCTTGTCTGTCTTCTATTCTTCTTCACTCTCGGCAAGAATTTTTAATTTGCCCTGATTCATTTCATCAATTGCTATTGAAAGAGGTTTTTCACCTTCCTTTGTATCTACCAGAGGAAGCTCTCCGGCAATCAGTTGTCTGGCTCTTTTGGATGTGGCCATCACGATTGAATACCGGCTGTTTACAACCTTTGTCTCCCCCTCTTCAACATCTTTGTTCACAACTTTCATCAGGTCAGTATATGACGGATGCAGCATACTTAATCTTCTCCTTTCAGATTTATAAGATCCTGTTTTATTCTTTTCACAAAGTCTGCATTGCGGCTTGTTCTGCGGTGCTCTCCCCGGATAATGCTGTGCATCTCTTCCACGCAGGCATCCAGATCATCATTGATAATCAGATAATCATACAGTTCCATGCCCTCTGCTTCCTCACAGGCCCGGTTCATGCGGGAACGGATCACATCCATGGTCTCCGTACCCCTTCCGATGAGACGGGACTGCAGTTCCCCGGCCGACGGCGGCGTCACAAAAAGCAGCAGTGTATCCGGGAATGCTTTTTTTACCTTCAGCGCTCCCTGAATCTCAATTTCAAGAATCACGTCTTTTCCCTGCTTCATTTGTTCTTCCACATATCCGCGGGGGGTGCCATAATAATTTTCAACATATCTAGCATACTCTATCAGCTCATCTTTGGCAATCATTTTTTCAAATTCTTCTCTTGAAATGAAAAAATATTCCCTTCCGTCCTCTTCTCCCTCCCGGGGCGCCCTCGTTGTGGCGGAAATCGAAAGGGCATATGTATCCGGGTATTTCTTCAGAAGCTCTTTCATAAGCGTCCCTTTTCCTGAACCGGAGAATCCGGATACAACAGTTAAAATCCCTCTGTTCTTCATATTTCTCTTCCCTCTTTATAAATATACTGCTTTTCTTTCAGATTTTCCTGCTTATTTCTTCGCTGTTTTCCGATATTTATCTTTCCATCTACTCAATATTCTGGATCTGTTCCCGTATTTTCTCAATCTCGGTTTTCAGACTGATTGCATGATTGGAGACTTCCAGATCATTTGCCTTTGACAGAATGGTATTTGCCTCCCGGTTCATCTCCTGGGCAATAAAATCCAGTTTCCGGCCAATCCCTTCCTTCTCTTCCAGGGTGGCGCGCATATGCCGGATGTGGCTTTTCAGCCTGACCACTTCTTCATCCGTACAGATTTTGTCGGCGAACAAAATCACCTCGGCGGCGATCCGGCTTTCCTCAATCTGGGTATCCGCAAGCAGCTCTTTTACCTTTTCTTCCAGTTTCTGCCGGTACTCAGCCACAATCTGAGGAGAGCGTTCCTCCACGCAGGCCACCTCCTTTTCCAGGAGATCCAGCTTGCCCAGAATATCTTTCTTCAGATTTTCTCCTTCCTTTGTCCGGGTCTCAACGAACTGGGCAAAAGCGCCTTCCAGCGCTTCCTTCAGCCCGTTCCACAATTCTTCTTCATCTTCGGTCTGTTCTTCCATGGTAAACACTTCCGGATAGCGGGACAGAACAGATACCCGGATATCGTCTTCCAGGCCGAACTCCTCTGACATCTGCCGGAGATGCTTCAGATACTCTGCCGCGATCACACTGTTGTACTTTACCGAAACCTGTGCCTGCGAAGTATCTTCATATGTAATGAAAATGTCCACTTTGCCTCTGTTGGCATAGGACTTCAGAAGTGTCCGGATAGCGGTTTCGAAAAAGTTCAGCTTTTTCGGCATCCGGATATTCACGTCCAGATAGCGGTGATTCACGCTTTTCAATTCAACAGTAAATTTTTTTGCGTCTTTCTGTATCTCGCATCTTCCAAAGCCTGTCATGCTCTTTATCATGTTATATTCCTCGTTCCGATCTGAATTATTCGCTGCTGTCTGCACATGCTGCGCAAGAGTCTCTGCATGAGAATTTCTTCCATACATATGTACAAACTGTTCTATTTATTATACTCCCTGGCATCCGAAATGGTCAACAGGTCTTTTTCACTGATTCTACTTGTGATATAATACGAATTACGGCTCATCGTATGAAAAATAAAAAATAAGGAATGATAGAATTATGGCATTTGATGGAATTGTCGTGGCAAATCTTGTCCACGAACTTCGTGAACACTTATTAAACGGAAGAATTGCAAGAATCGCGCAGCCGGAGACAGACGAGCTGCTTCTTACTGTTAAAACAGCGGACGGCCAGAAACGGCTTCTGATTTCCGCAAACGCTTCACTTCCGCTGATCTATCTGTCTGATAAAAATAAACCTTCGCCTATGACTGCGCCGAATTTCTGCATGCTTCTGCGCAAGCATATTGCCAATGGACGGATCGTGGAAATCTCCCAGCCAAAGCTGGAGCGGATCATCCGCTTTACCATTGAACATCTGGATGACCTGGGGGATCTGTGCCGGAAAGTCCTGATCGTGGAAATTATGGGGAAACACAGCAATATTATCTTCTGCAGTGAAGAAGGAAAAATCATTGACAGCATCAAACATATACCTGCCCAGGTAAGTTCGGTCCGGGAAGTCCTGCCGGGCAGAGATTACTTTATCCCTGACACAATGCATAAAGCCGACCCTCTCACTGTGTCCCGGGAAAATTTTACGCGTCTTCTGACGGAAAAGCCTCTTGCACTTTCCAAAGCGATCTATACAAGCTTTACCGGCATCAGTCCCGTCACCGCGGAAGAAATCTGCTGTCTGGCGGGAATGGATTCTTCCATCCCTGCGAAAGAATATTCTGAAGATATTCTTTTCCACCTGTTTCACCAGTTTGAAATTTACTTTTCTGCCGTGAAAGAGAACAGCTTTGCACCGGTGATTTATTTTGACGGACAGGATCCAAAAGAATTTTCTTCCCTGCCTCTCACCCATTTTTCCGAGTACACGGCACGGCACTATGCTTCTATATCTGAAGTGCTCAGGACATTTTATTCTACCCGCAGCCAGCTTGGCCGGATCCGTCAGAAATCGGCAGACATCCGCCATATTGTCCAGACGGCGCTGGAGCGGAGCCGGAAAAAATACGATCTTCAGATCCGTCAGCTCAAAGATACAGAAAACCGGGATAAATACCGGATTTACGGAGAGCTGATCAATACCTACGGCTATAATGTGCCGGACGGTGCAAAAACACTGGAAGCGCTGAATTATTATACAAATGAAATGATCTCGATCCCTCTGGATCCCACAAAAACGCCTCAGGAGAATGCCCAGAGGTATTTTTCCAGATATAACAAACAAAAAAGGACTTTTGAAGCGCTCTCTGAGCTTTCCCGGGAGACAAAGGATGACATTACCTATCTGGAGTCCGTACAGACTTCTCTGGATATTGCCCTGACAGAAGAGGATCTGTCTCAGATCAAGGAAGAACTGGCCGCTGCCGGCTATATCCGCCAGCGGTCAGGCAAAAAGAAAAAGCAGGCCAGAAGCGAACCTCTTCATTATATTTCAAGAGATGGATTTCACATCTATGTTGGAAAAAATAATCTTCAGAATGAGGAGCTCACTTTTCATTTTGCATCGGGAAACGACTGGTGGTTCCACGCAAAAAAAGCGCCCGGTTCCCATGTAATTGTAAAATCCGGCGGAGCAGAACTTCCGGATACTACCTTTGAGGAAGCCGGAAGGCTTGCCGCCTACTATTCCAGCCAGCGGGGAAGTGAAAAAGTAGAAATTGACTATGTAGAAAAAAAGCATGTAAAGAAACCAAACGGAGGCAAACCCGGATTTGTTGTATACTACACAAATTACTCTCTGGTCATTGACAGTGATATCTCCCGGATCCGGCTGGCTGATTCCGCGCAGGAATAAATCTGTGAAGCCAGAGAAGCTGCGTACAGAGAAAAGGACGTGCGCACAGGGAATTCCTGAAACACACGTCCTTTTCTGATACATATATCCGCCGTTTTACCGGGTTCCCAGAAGATAATCCACAAACTGCTGCGCTGTTCTTCCGGACAGGCCTCCGTGGGCCAGTTCCCACTTGTTTGCCTCTGAAAGAAGTTCTTCCTCCGGCATATCTATGCCGCCTTTTCTAGCCAGAACCCGTACAATCTCCTGAAATTCCTTCTTGTCCGGTGATCCGAAATAAATGGTAACGCCGAACCGTGCCACAAGGGAAAGTTTCTCCTGTACCGTATCGTTGGTATGAAGTTCCTCATCCCGGTCGGCTTTGTCCCGGAAAGTCTCGCGGATCAGATGTCTCCGGTTCGATGTGGCATAAATCAGCACATTTTCCGGTTTCCGCTCCAGCCCGCCTTCAATCACTGCTTTCAGATATTTATATTCAATTTCAAACTCTTCAAAAGAAAGATCGTCCATATAAATAATGAACTTATAATTCCGGTTTTTAATCTGGGCAATCACATCGTTGAGATCTTTGAACTGATGCTTGTACACTTCGATCATACGGAGTCCCTGGTCATAATACTGGTTCAGAATCGCTTTGATGGAAGATGATTTTCCTGTTCCTGCGTCTCCGAAAAGCAGACAGTTATTTGCCCTTCTCCCCTTCACAAATGCTTCTGTATTGTCGATCAGTTTTTTCTTTGCAATCTCATACCCTACCAGATCATCCAGATGTACATGAGCAATATTAGTAATAGGAACGATCTGCACACCTTCATTATCCGGATGCTCTACCCGAAAAGCCTTATGAAGCCCCAGTTTTCCCACACCGAACTCCTTGTAGAACTGTGTCAGTTTGTCCTTAAAATCATCCACATCCGGGGCTGCCGCAAGGTTCCGGGCAAGATCACAGATCCGGTCCCGGATCCTCTGATTAAATACTTTTCCTCCGCCTTTTACATTCTGGTAATCCATAAGCAGATTCAGACAGCCGGCGTCCAGACTTTTCTCCATATCCTGAAAATCATAGTCAAACAGTTCTTTAAATATGGCAAAATCGTGCCGTGCGATCTCATTAATACTGCCGTCCACCGGGCCTACAATCTCACAGGATGTACTGTATGCATTTTCGTCGCTGGCCAGCAGATAGGTAAGATAGGTGTGCCAGAGATTCCCCTCAAATCCATGACTGACAGAAAGTTCCAGAAGCCGGTTGACACACTCAAAAAGCAGACTTCTTAAATCCTCTTTGTTGTAGTAATCATTTTCATAGTTTTCCATAAGAAATGTCATGTCTTTCAGGATTTCCCCGAATTCCATGTTTTTGTATAACATCAGTTCGTTGGTTCGCATTGTTCTTCCTCCGGTTTTTTCACATTTTTTTCAGAATGCCTTTTAATAGTTTCCGAGAATTTTCAGATTTCTTGCTTCTTCTCTTAAGCCCCGGATTGCATTTTTTACGGCTCCGTCCTCCATATTGCCCTCAAAATCCACGAAAAACCGGTATTCCCACTGTTTTCCTTTTATGGGACGGGATTCAATTTTTGTCATATTCAGATCATTATAAATGAAATGAGAAAGGATTCCGTACAGAGATCCGCTCTGATGAGGCAGTTCAAAGCGGATGCTGATTTTGGAGGCATTCTTCAGATATACTTTCTGATTTGTCACCACGATAAAGCGGGTACAATTATCCGGATCATCATTGATTTCCTCCACAAGAACCGACAGACCGTGTACCTTCGCCGCATAGGCGCTGCATACTGCGCCCTGGGAAATGTCCTGGTCATTTAACACTTTTTTTGCCGCAATGGCTGTATTCACAACACTGATTTTCTGCCAGTCAGAATGATCTTCCAGGAACCGGGATGTCTGCATCAGCGCTTCCGCCTTGGAATACACCCGGCGTATATCGGACAGCTTTGCTCCCGGCAGGCCGCTTAAAGTATGTACAACCGGCAGTATGGTCTCCGCTACAATATAATTCTCAAATTCATCCAGGAGGTCATACATCTCATTGACAGGACCCGCGGAAGAATTTTCGATCGGAAGAACCGCGTAATCTGCTGAGCCCTCTTCAATTGCCTCCATTGCTTCCCGGAAAGTTCTCACATGAAAGCTGTTGACATCCGGCCCGAAAAACTGCTGCATAGCGGCCTGGCTGTAGGCACCCTCCGTACCCTGAAATACAACTCTTGCATTCTCTTTATCCAGACTGTCTACCGGAATAAAGGGCAGTCTGCCCAGCGCCCCCGCCGAAACAAGCTGCTGGTACTGAAGTTTCCGGCTCATGGACATAAGCTGCTGGTATACTTCCTGGATTCCCTTACGGTTAAATTCTCCTTTTACCTTTGAAGCCACGTCCGCAAGTTTTTCCTTCTCTCTCTGCCTGTCAAACACTTTTTTTCCTGCTTTGATTTTATATTCTCCAACCTGCGCGCAGACCTCCATCCTCTTTTCATAGAGTTCTGCAATTTTATCGTCAATCTGGTCAAGCTGTTCTCTTAATTCCGCCAGTTCTGCCATTTTCTTTCTTCTCCTTTGCACAAACTATTGTATAGTATAGCATAAAATCCGGTGTTCTGATACATACTTTTCTTATGATGAAAAACAAATTTATTTTATGCGGCACTCTGGGCTGGTGCATGGAAATCATATTTACAGGACTTGGCTCCCTGAAGAACAAAGAACATTCTCTGACAGCCCACACTTCCATCTGGATGTTCCCCATCTATGGTATGGCATGCTTTCTTACTCCCATATGCCGGATTCTGAAAGGGAAAAATATTTTCTTCCGGGGCAGCGTATATACCTGCTGCATCTTCGCGGGTGAATATCTGACCGGAAGTCTGCTGAAACGTCACAATGCCTGTCCCTGGGACTACAGTTCTTCTCCCTGCAATGTCCGTGGACTGATCCGGCTGGATTATGCCCCTTACTGGTTTGGCGCAGGACTGATATTTGAAAAACTGCTTACGATCCCATGGAAAACCGGCAAAAAAGAATCCTCTGTCTCTCTGAAAAAAGCTCTTTGAAAAATAAACAGTTGGTGTTGAAAATACCTCCGATTTAGTATATGATTAGATGGAATATAGGGCAGGTCCTTTTTCTTGGGACCTGCCTGTCTGAAGAAAAGGGAGGTACGCATATGACTGTTGCTGAATGCATTGAAACCCGCAGAAGTATCCGCAGATACAGGCCTGACCCGATAGATCATTCCCTTCTGGAATCTATTGTCGCACTGGCCTCTTATTCCCCTTCCTGGAAAAACACACAGATCACCCGTTATACTGCAATCGAAGATCCTTCACTTCTTAAGGAAATTGCAGACCGTTATACCCCAGAATACAATGCGAATATTATCCGCCAGGCGCCTGTGCTGATAGCCGTCACTTTCATAAAAGGAAGATGCGGCTTTGAGCGGGACGGCTCCTTTTCTACGAAAAAGGAAGACCGCTGGCAGATGTTTGACGCAGGCGCGGCCTGTCAGACCTTCTGCCTTGCCGCGAAAGACAAGGGCCTTGGCACGGTTATCATGGGGATTTTTGACGAAGACGGCATTTCAGAGCTGTTACATATTCCAAAGGAGCAGGAACTTGGCGCACTGATCGCCATCGGATATCCGGACATTGATCCGGAGGCCCCGAAGAGAAAAAGCGTAGAAGAATTACTTCAGTACAGATAAAATAAATCAGCGCAGAAGCGCTTATTCAAGGAGGTTATTTATGAGACATTTGATGAGCCCGCTGGATTTCTCAGTGGAAGAGCTGGAACAGCTTCTGGATCTTGCCCAGGATATTGAGGCAAACCGTGAAAAGTATGCACACGCCTGTGAAGGGAAGAAACTGGCTACTTTATTTTATGAGCCAAGTACACGTACCCGCTTAAGCCACGAGGCTGCCATGCTGAACCTTGGCGGAAGCGTCCTTGGTTTTTCCTCCGCAGATTCCAGTTCTGCTTCAAAAGGGGAAAGCGTATCCGATACAATCCGGACCGTCTCCTGCTACGCAGATATCTGCGCTATGAGACATCCGAAGGAAGGAGCTCCTATGGTTGCCTGCCAGCACTCCTCTATCCCGGTTATCAATGCCGGAGACGGCGGACATCAGCATCCTACCCAGACACTGACTGACCTTCTCACAATCCGGAGCCTGAAAGGCCGTCTGAACAATATGACCATCGGACTGTGCGGCGACCTGAAATTCGGACGTACCGTACATTCTCTGATCAACGCGCTTGTACGTTATGAAGGCATCCGTTTTGTTCTGATTTCTCCGGAAGAGCTGAGACTCCCGGAATATATCCGTCATGACGTTCTGGACAAAAACCAGGTGCCTTATGAAGAGGTTGTTCGTCTGGAAGACGCAATGCCCTCTCTGGACATTCTCTATATGACAAGAGTTCAGAAAGAACGTTTCTTTAATGAGGAAGATTATGTCCGCATGAAGGATTTCTACATCCTGGACAAAGAAAAAATGAAACTGGCTCCGGAAGATATGTATGTTCTTCATCCGCTTCCCAGAGTAAACGAAATCTCTGTCGAAGTAGACAGCGATCCCCGCGCCGCATACTTCCGCCAGGTACAGTACGGCGTATATGTGCGCATGGCGCTGATTCTGACACTGCTGGATATACATGTAGATTAAGGAAGAGAAAAGGAGTAAAAAATGGTTGAAAATACATTAAACGTAGGACGTATCTCCGAGGGCTTTGTTCTGGACCACATCGAGGCCGGAAAGAGCATGGACATCTATAAATATCTTCATCTGGATAAGCTGGACTGCTGCGTAGCTATCATCAAAAACGCGCGGAGCAGCAAAATGGGGAAAAAAGATATTATCAAAATCGAATGCCCCATTGATTTTATGGACCTGGATATCCTTGGCTTTATTGATCACAATATCACAATCAATATTATCGAAAACGAGGAGATCGTAGAGAAAAAAGAACTGAAACTTCCAAAAGAAATCAAAAATGTCATCCGGTGCAAAAACCCCAGATGTATCACATCTATCGAACAGGAACTGGATCACATCTTCGTCCTGACAGATGAGGAAAACCAGGTGTACCGGTGTAAATACTGCGAAGAGAAATACCGGAGGAGAAGATAGATTCGGATTTGTCGAAGGGGACTTTCGGACAGCAAATAGAAAATCAGAAGACAAGAAAGTGTTTGAAGGACGTATTCAGAAGAGGGGGACAGGGAATTCTGATTCCGTTCCATGAGTTAAGAAAAATAACGGAACCTGGGAATCAGCTAAAAGCAGGAT
>DXIU01000071.1 GCA_019112765.1 Candidatus Mediterraneibacter norwichensis
GCGGCTCCGTATCATATCACAGATACACCGTTCTCTGTCATAGACTATGATTTTTCCGCCTTGCGGTGAGACCATCTCCATCATTCCTATGCTCCATAAGGACGGCTTGATCCGGTGGAACTCTACATGAAATAATTCTTCCTTTAGATAAAATACATTATAAGTCTTTGGCACTGTCATGGAAACCATCTGTGGGAAACGGTCAGACAGGCCATGAAAATATAATGCTGTTCCATAAGAGAAAACCCCTTTTTTACATCTGCTCTGCAGCAATACAAATTCGTCATTGATACTGTCCGCAAAAGAATAGATTCCCCGGCTTTCCCGGATCAGACTGCCTTCATCCAGATATTTTTTGAGCTGTTCCCGGCGAATCCCTGCGTTGGATACATCTTTCGTATATAGATAGCCATTTTTTCTGACAAGGTTTTTCAAAGAATTTAAATCGGTCATAACATCACCTCTCATGTCGTAACTTGACACTATTATAGCATGTGGTATCAAGTTTGTACATAATGCTTATAGTCTTATTATAGCCGCTTTTTGAGAATTTATGATTATTTATTATATATACAAAGTGGGAAAATCTATTGACATTATACTGAATGCATCATAAAATATAACAGTGATATATAACACTGTTATAACGGAGGCGGCCCGATGAGTGAAACAGAAAAGACAACACTGGAACGGATTCTTTCAGCAGCTATGCAGGAATTCCTTGAAAAGGGATATCAGTCTGCTTCTCTGCGGAATATTGTGAAAACGGCAGGTGTTACGACCGGCGCGTTTTATGGATACTATAAGAGCAAAGAGGAATTGTTTGAGGCGCTGGTGGGGGAGCAGTATGACTATTTTATGGACTGTTTCCGCAAGGCGCAGTATGATTTTGCCGCTCTGCCGCCGGAGGAACAGCCGGATAATCTGAGTTCTGTTTCCGGTGAGTGCATGCATGAAATGCTTCTGTATGCCTATGAGCATCTGAATGAGTTCAAGCTTATTCTCTGCCACTCGGAGGGAACCCGTTTTTCAGGAATGATTGATGAAATGGTGGAAATAGAGACTCAGGGAACCCATGATTACCTGGCGGTGCTCGAAAAAATAGGAAGACCGTCACCTTATATTGACGAAAGACTGGAACATATATTGATTACCGGCATGTTTAATACATTTTTTGAACTGATTATCCATGAGATGCCGCTTCCGGAGGCAGAGTACTATCTGCAGGAAATGCGGGCTTTTTACACGGCCGGATGGATGAAGATTATGGGACAGCAGGACGGCGGGACTGTCCGGTGATGAGCAGGCAGCGAAACGGACCGCGGATATCCGCCGGACTTTTCAGATATGTGGAAAGCATCAGCTTTCCATATATATTTGGATCTAAGTTAGTTAAAACTAATTAAAGGTCGCATAAGCTAATTCGAGGGATATGAGAGGATGTATACAGGCCTCATATCATAAAAAATTCAAGGAGGTTTTACTACATGAAGAAACAGTCTAATTTATCCCGTCTGCTGGGATACGCGGGAAAGCATAAAATTCTTACATATCTTTCCTGGATTCTGTCTGTGGTGAGCGCCCTGCTTGCACTGGTCCCGTTCTGGTATATATGGCGGATTATACACGATGTGCTGGAGGCGGCTCCGGATTTCTCTCAGGCGGAAAATATTACAGGCTGCGGCTGGCTGGCGGTATTGTTTGCGGTACTCTCGGTTGTTGTTTATATCGCGGCTCTGATGTGTTCTCATTTAAGCGCCTTCCGTATTGCGTCCAATATCCGCAAAGAACTGATGCGCCACATAACAGAACTGCCCCTTGGGACATCAGAAAAGTATGGAAGCGGCAAACTGCGCAGGATTGTAAATACTTCCGGCAGCGCGGCCGAAACTTATCTTGCCCACAGGCTGCCCGATAAGGCGGGCGCCATAGCCACTCCCATAGGACTGCTCTTTCTGCTGCTGGTTTTTGACTGGCGTCTTGGTCTTCTGAGCCTTGTTCCTGTTGTACTGGGATTTCTGATTATGATGAAAATGACAGGAAAGAGTATGGAACAGAAAATGGAAGAATACCAGAATGCTCTTGCGGATATGTCAAACGAAGCAGTTGAATACGTAAGAGGCGTGCCGGTTGTAAAAACATTCGGACAGACGATTTTTTCATTCAAACGCTTCAAAGCATCCATTGATAATTACGAAAAGTGGGTGATCGAATATACGAAAGCTCTGAGGCTGCCCATGATGTTCTATACGACGGCAATCAACGGCACATTTGCCTTTCTCATTGCCGGAGGCATTATTTTTTCCAGAGGCGGCGTGACGGATGGACTGCTTTTAAATCTTATCTTCTACATCGTGATCACTCCGGTAATCGGTACCACACTGACAAAAATCATGTTTATGAGCGAGGATGCAATGATTGTAAATGACGCCCTGAGCAGGATTGATGAAGTACTCAATGAAAAGCCCCTGCCCCGGAGCACAGAGAAGTGTGCCCCGTCTGACAATTCTATTGTATTTGAACATGTCAGCTACAGCTATGATACTGACAGAAAGAGCGGCGCGGGAGGCGAAGGCAGGAAAAACGCGCTCAATGATGTGTCGCTGTCCATTGCGCCGGGACAGAAGGCGGCGCTGGTGGGCCCGTCCGGCGGAGGGAAAACCACCCTTGCAAAGATGATTGCAAGATTTTTTGATCCCCAGGAAGGAAGAATATTAATCGGAAATACGGATATACGGAATATCCCGAAAGAAACGCTGATGGATAAAGTATCTTTTGTTTTCCAGGAAAGCCGTCTGATCAAAGCATCTGTGCTGGAAAATGTGCGCATGGCAAAGCCGCAGGCCACGAGAGAGGAGGTCATCCGCGCGCTGGAAGCGGCCCAGTGTACGGATATCATTGAAAAGCTGCCTGATGGAATCGATACAGTGATCGGCGCGAAAGGGGTATACCTGTCCGGCGGCGAGCAGCAGCGGATTACCATTGCCCGTGCTGTTCTGAAAAACGCGCCCATTCTGATCCTTGACGAGGCTACGGCATTTGCCGACCCGGACAATGAGGCGCGGGTAGGAAAGGCCCTGGCGGAGCTCTCCAAAGGAAAAACAGTCATTATGATTGCCCACCGGCTGTCATCGATTACGGATGCGGACTGCATCTATGTGCTCCGGGATGGAGAGATTGCAGAAAGCGGAGACTACGACGGACTGATCCGGAAAAACGGTATCTTTACACGCATGTGGAAGAATTATTCCGAAGCTGCGGAATGGAAGATTGAAAAGGAGGTAAGAGCATGATCGGGATGCTGCAAAGACGGTTTGCATTATCAAGGCAGGGAGCCATCGATCTGATTAAGGGATGCATTGCATGTGTCGCGCAGGATATCTCCCTTATGATTCCCGTAGGGCTTCTGTATTTCTTTGTTATTGACATGATGAACGGGGCAGTGGACGGGAAAAGGATTGTACTGTATGGCGCAGGCGCAGCCGGCTGCCTTATCCTTATATTTATTGTAACCTGGTTTCAGTATAACGCAACCTATCTGGCCACTTATGTAGAAAGCGGAGTCAGAAGGATCTCTCTTGCCGAGCAGCTGCGGAAAATACCCCTGTCCTTTTTCGGGAAAAAAGATCTGGCGGATCTGACCAGTTCGATTATGGGCGACTGTGCTACCCTTGAAACGGCATTTTCCCATTATGTGCCCGCTCTGGCCGGTTCCATCATTTCCACCACGCTGATTGCGGTGTGCCTGTTTGCCTATGACTGGCGCATGGCTCTGGCGGCGGTGTGGGTTCTGCCGGTGGCGTTTATGATTACACTGTTTTCCGCGCGGATCCAGGAGTATTTTAACCGCAAAGCTTCGGCGGCAAATATAGCGCTGGAGGACGGCGTACAGGAGTGCATTGAAAGTCTGCAGGATCTGAAGGCAAATAATGCGGAAGCCGGCTATCTGAAAGGCCTGGATAAAAAAATAGACAATGTGGAAAAAAGACATATTATAACAGAACTCGGGACAGCGCTGTTTGTTGTTTCATCTACATTGATTTTAAAATTCGGGATAGCAACAGTGGCGCTTACAGGTTCTGTGCTGCTGATCCGGGAAGAAATTGATGTTCCGCTGTTCTTCATGTTTCTGCTGGTAGCGTCAAGGCTGTACGCTCCTCTTGAGGGAGCCCTGCAGAATCTGGCGGCCGTGATTTCCACCCGGACAAATATAAACCGTATGAATGAAATTCTGGATCATCCGGTTCAGACCGGCAGCAGTACGCTGACTAATCAGGGGTATGACATTGTATTCGATCACGTGGGATTCGCTTACAATACCGGAGAAACTGTTTTAAAAGACGTATCTTTTACAGCGCGTCAGGGAGAAGTTACGGCTCTGGTAGGACCTTCCGGCGGCGGAAAAACAACGGTTTCGCGGCTTGCCGCAAGATTCTGGGATATCAGCAAAGGGAAAATCACAGTAGGCGGCATGGATATATCAAAAATTGATCCTGAGACACTGCTGTCACTGTACTCCATTGTTTTTCAGGATGTAACATTGTTTAATAACACAATTATGGAAAATATCCGGATCGGAAGAAAGGACGCTACAGATGAGGAAGTGATCGCGGCCGCAAAACTGGCAAACTGCGAAGAGTTCGCCGCAAAGCTGCCGGAAGGGTATAACAGCATGATCGGAGAAAACGGATGCGAACTTTCAGGCGGGGAGAGACAGCGGATTTCCATTGCCCGCGCCTTCCTTAAAAACGCGCCGATTATCCTGCTGGATGAAGCAACTGCGAGTCTTGACGTGGAAAATGAAACACTGATACAGACTGCGCTGTCAAGGCTGATAAAGGATAAAACCGTGCTTGTTATCGCCCATCGCATGCGTACGGTAAGCGGAGCAGATAAGGTGGTGGTTCTCTCGGAAGGCACTGTCGCGGAACAGGGGGCGCCGGAGGAGCTGATGAGTACGGGAAAGATCTATCCCCATATGGTAAAACTGCAGATGAATCCCTCCGAATGACCGGCTGGCGGAGGAAAAAGCCGTAAGGGCGGAAACCGTTTTGTAAAAAATAAGTTAGATTGCAGAGAGCATGGAAGAAAATATACTTTTATGCTCTCTTTTATATTATAATGAACCCAGAGACGGAGATGGGAGGTGCAGGGCATGAAGAAAATGCGGGCAGCAGCGGCAGCTGAGGACACGTCACTGGAGTATGAATTCACGGCGGACACAGGAGAAGTGGAGCCGTTTGGAG
Source organism: Candidatus Mediterraneibacter norwichensis (assembly GCA_019112765.1). Classification (GTDB taxonomy): domain Bacteria; phylum Bacillota; class Clostridia; order Lachnospirales; family Lachnospiraceae; genus Mediterraneibacter; species Mediterraneibacter norwichensis. Next base: position 5,247 of record DXIU01000071.1, read on the forward strand.
ATTAAAAATATGGGCAAAGGTATTATTCTTTATCAGTCAAAATACGGAAGCACAAAAAAATATGCGCAGTGGCTCGAAGAGGCGACTGGTTTTGAAGTAATGGAAGTAAAAAAGGCAAAAGCAGACACAATAAACGATTATGATACAGTGGTGCTGTGCGGCGCGGTCTATGCGTCGGGAATCGCCGGGGTATCTTATCTCAGGAAGAATAAAAACATGCTTGCCGGAAAACGGACGGCAGTGTTCTGCGTAGGCGCTTCTCCGTATGATGAAAAGGCGCTGGGAGAGATCAAAGAGCACAATCTGAAAGAGGACTTAAAAGAGATTCCCATGTTTTACGGGCGGGGAGCCTGGGATGAAGAGGGCATGACATTTACAGACCGTACTATGTGCCGGATGCTTCAGAAGGCAGTCGGGAAAAAGGATCCGTCCACATATGAGCCCTGGATGAAGGCACTCATGTGCGCGGCCGGACAGAAATGCGACTGGACAGACAGAAAGTATCTGGAGTCGCTGATTAATTATATAAAACAGGAATAGGAAAGATGAGAAAAAACAGAAAAATTGCGGCAGCTGTCGGTGCTGTGCTGCTGATTCTGATTATTATGATAGCGGCAGCCGCAATCCGGAACGGGTATCCTCTGAAAGCAGTCTATTTAGAAAAAGAAGACGGGGACAGCATTTTCGTCAATCTGACAGCTGAGTATCCGTTTACCGGAACGATACCAGAGGGAGAACTGTATGATGAAGCCGGCGGAAAGATCACAGAGCAGGATCTGAACAGCGGAGATGTAGTGAATATCTACGGAAACGGGATCATGGCGGAGTCGTATCCCGCCCAGTATCACGGCATCACAAAGATTGAAAGAACAGAACAGGGAACGATTCCCTTCTGGGGCAATATCGGGACAGCACGGAGCAGATCCCGGAGGGCACACCTGTGGAAGTGCAGGAAAATGAGAACGGAAATCCGGAATTCACGGCACAGCCGGGATGCGTATATCTGGTGCAGGGACAATGGGAAAACGGTACTGTGGATTATGGATTCCGGGTGCCGGCGGAATAAATATTCTGCCCCAGCAAAGAGAACAATTACAGACAATGAGCTGAGTATAAAATCCGGGGAGAAAAACATATGGAAACAATTATTATATACGGAAGCTGCTACGGAACGGCAAAAGTATATGCAGAGGCGCTGGCAGAGAGACTGAAATCTGAGGTATTGCCGTACGATAAGGTGAAAGAACCGGCCGGATATGAAAGGATTATCTATGTGGGAGGACTTTACGCAGGCGGTGTTATGGGCATGGCCAGAACAGCGAAGAAGATCCCGGCGGATCAGTGTAAAAAATTTGTTGTAATAACCGTAGGACTTGCCGATCCGGCTGATGAAAAAAATATACAGAATATCAGGACGTCCGCGCTCAGACAGATTCCGAAGCCCCTTGCTGATAAAACGGAATTCTATCATCTGAGGGGCGGGATTGATTATGAAAAGCTGAGTTTCAGACACAGGATGATGATGAAACTGCTCTATGAACAGGTGAAAAAACAGCCGGTTGGTGAGCAGGATGCGGATACCCGGGCAATGATCGAGACGTACGGACAAAAAGTCAGTTTTGTAGATACGGAATGCCTGGAAGATATAGTGAAGAAACTGGAAGATTGAGAATTTGTGTTGTTGCTGTTGTGCGAGGAAAGTGATGGATAGAATCAAAAAAATTATAAATTATATTACATGGGCAATGGTTGCAGTGACCGGCATTCTGTTTTTTGCAAACTGGAATAATATTCCGGAATCTGTTATTACGCATATTGGCCTGGGAGTCTCCTATGGGAGCAGAAATAATCTGATTCTGCTCTTTATTATTGAAATTATTATAAACACAGCATTTACACTGGGATATGATATCCCTTTTATCAGGGGAATGAAAAAAACCAGACAGTCCTCTTATCTGACCGAGATTATCAGTATGGCCGTTCGGGTGCTTGCGGTGCTGATAATATCCGCATTTATTCTGCAGGGAGTATGGCGGCAATGATTTTGAGATATATTTTGAAGAAGATGATTTTGACAAATTTGCAGACAGACTGAAAGAGTGTGACGTTGAATATGTGCATCCGGTGAAGGAACATTCCTGGGGCCAGAGAGTAGTGCGCTTTTATGATCCGGACAGGCATATTATCGAAGTCGGAGAAAATATGAAAGTTGTCTGCAGACGTTTCCTGGACAGTGGAATGACACCGGAGCAGGCCGCAGAACGGATGAATGTGCCCGTGAAATTTGTGAAAGCATGTATGCGGTGATATTTCTTGTGAAGAAAGAAAATGAAATGAAGGCAGTGGAACGGCTGAACAGAGACAGTTGTAAAGTTGAGGATGAGAAAACGAATGACGGAGACTAATATGTTTACGATTCGAAAGTACGAGGCACAATATCAGAACAGACTGTTTCAGTTTCTGGAAATATGTCTGCCGCAGTCAGACAGAAAATTTGAGCCGGACGGCCGTCATAAAATGTATAGGAATGTTACGGGATATTTCGAGCATTTCTGGTGCCTTTTTGACGGAGAAGATATGATCGGGACAGCAGCACTGAAAAAGCTGGACAGCGGCCGGTGTGAACTGAAAGCTCTGTACCTTCTGGAAAAGTATCATAAAAAAGGACTGGGGCGGCGGCTTTTTAGGCTGAAAACACCGGGATGGAATACAGCGGAGGAAAATCGGAGTACAGATATGGAGATCAGAGCATACAGAAGGGAAGACATAAAAGAGATAGCAGAACTTTTCTACAATACAGTACACACTGTCAATGCGGCGGATTATACGGAAGAACAGCTGGATGCGTGGGCTGACGGAAATATAGATACTGCGGCGTGGGACCGATCCTTCCGGGAGCACAGGACACTGGTTGCGGTGGTGACGTCAGATCCGGGGAATGGAGCGGAACAGATTGTGGGCTTTGCGGACATGGACGGTACAGGGTACCTTGACCGGCTGTATGTGCACAAAGATTTTCAGCGGCGCAGAATTGCGTCAGCACTTTGTGACAGGCTGGAGCAGGCGGCGGATGTGGCAGAATTTACAACGCATGCGTCTCTTACGGCGAAGCCGTTTTTTGAAAAAAGAGGCTATCAGGTTGTGCAGGAGCAGCAGGTGGAGAGAAAAGGGATATTGCTGGCAAACTATGTGATGAAAAAGGGTGTGGACTCTACCTGGAGAAAGGAGTAAGCAATGGCTGTGGAGACTATATTTCAAAGGGCAGATCTGTCTGCCCCGGCACTGATCAATCCGACGGATACGACAGAGAAGATAAAAGATTTTCCGAAGATCCGCTATAAGAATACGGAGATCGCTTTTTTCCAGTCGAGAGTAAGCGCGCCTGCCTGTGTCGTCGGCTTTGAGGAAGCTGTGGCAATGGGGGCGGAACAGTTTGTCCTGTTCGGTTCCTGTGGTGTGCTGGATGACGAAAAAGTGAAAGGAGGGTTCCTTTTATTCAGTTCCTGTACGGCGCGGATAATCTTGGTGACGGTACATGGGAGATCAGAGATCTGATGCAGTATGGACTGGACGGGGCGGAGAAATATATGGCGCTGGCATTCGAGTGCGGGATAGCCATGAAAAAGAAGTTGAATACGCAAAGCGTATTATGATAGAATGAATTACGGAGCAACCGTGTTGCAGGGTGGATGACCTCTATTCTTACATAGAATGGGAGGTGATGCTGATGGACAAGAAACCATTTGATTTTAAAGACCTGATGGCCTTTGGTATGTTCATACTGGCATTGCTGACATTCGTATTTGCGAATTTGAAGTAATCCATTAAGCATAAGAAAACCACCCTCAAAACTTTGACCAAGTAGCCGGGTGGTAATCTTATTATTCTGCTTAAGAGGTCAACCCCTTGTGGGCGGCTGCTCCTTTTCTATTAAGAATATAGCATATTCGGAGAAGAGATTCAAGATTATATATCAGCAGGGGAAAGAATGTAGCTTTTCAGATATGTTTTTGGTACAATAAGGACAGCTGGATTCTGCAGAAAGAAGGTGGCTTTTTGGTAGAAGTTCTGTTTGGAGAGAGTGAAGCCGGCTCTATGAAAATTGCCAAAAATAAATATAATTTTCAAGATGAAGATAAGGTTATCTGTCTTGGTTTCATGATGGATATCGGGGATATAAAAGAAAGCGCGGACAGCCCTTACCGCAGAAATCTGATCCATTCCTTTTTTGCACAGGATCAGTGGGGCGGAGATGAAGAGTTTATCAAGGAATGCCGGAAAGCGGGAGATGTATACTGTAATGAACTGAATCGTTTACTGCAGTATCTGGAGCAGGGAGAGGCCATAAGGGCCTGGTACAGTAACGCCCCATATTCAATCTGTGGGTTCTATCACCTGTGCAGCCTTTTGCAGCATTGTGAAAATGAAATACGGGTTGTAAAGCTGCCTGAGTATGAACTGCGGAAGGATGGTACGGTTATTTTATATAATCACTGGGGTGAAGTGTTCCCGGAAGTATTTGAGCAGTATCTGCCATATGAAAAGAAGCTGTGTGAAACAGAATTAAATATGTACACATGGGAATGGGCGGAACTGCAGGAGGACAACAGCCCTCTGCGTGCTGTTGTAAATGGAAGGCTGCTTGGCGTCCCTGAAGATTTTTATGATTTTCTGATATGGAAAAGAATTACGAAGAAATACGCCAGGCTGATCTGCCAGGTATAAGAATAATATGGCAAATGAACCGGATGTATGAATAAAGGAGGAAGCATATGGACTTCAGTAAATTTAAATGGACAAGAGAACCGGAGAGTTACAAGATAACAGACGATACGGTGGAGATCGTTACAAAGCCGCACACAGATCTGTGGCAGAGAACATATTATCATTTCCGGAACGACAACGCACCTGTCTTTCAGATGGAGACAGATGAAAAGTATTTTAGCTTTATTGTAAAGACCGATTTCGCGGAGAGTCACCATCGGTTTGACCAGTGCGGTATTGTGATGTATCTGGACAGTGAGAACTGGCTGAAAGGCTCCATTGAGTATGAAAATGAAGAGTATCAGCATCTGGGAAGTGTTGTGACGAATGAAGGATACTCGGACTGGGCAACAACCGTGATAGACGCTGATGTGAAGTCTATGTGGTATCGCTTCAGCCGCAGAGAGGATGATTACTGTATTGAATGCTCTGCTGACGGAGTTCATTTTCAGCAGATGCGCATCTGTCATATGCACAAAGGGAAGGAACGGATCCGGTTTGGCATTTATGCCTGCTCTCCGGAGGATTCTTCATTTAAGGCGGTATTCTCCAATATGCAGCTGACGGAGTGTCAGTGGAAGGCTCATGACGGACAGCAGCCGGATGAGTAAACGGAAGGCCGGAATGAAGAAAAATAAGAAAAGAAAACTCTCGATTAAAATTCTGTTTGTAATTGCGGCGATGCTCGTTATTTATACAGGTAAAAATATATATGATATCTGGTCATTCAGTACAGTAGACCAGAAATGCAGGTCGGATGTGGCATGTGGTACTTATGGAAGATACTTCTACGATCACTCAGGAGAATCTGGAAAACTCCAAGGTGATCATGGATGAATATGGTTATGAGACTGCGATTATTGTCAGCGATCCGCTCCATATGAAACGGGCGATGCTTCTGGCGGAGGACGCGGGGATTACGGCATATAGTTCGCCGACACCTACTACGAGATATGTCAGCCTGCGGACAAAGATCCCATTTCTTTTAAGAGAGACATTTTATTATATCGGATACCAGTGGTGCCGGCTATTTATGTAGGAGATTTTTACTATGGATAAGAATAAAAATAGCCTGATATTTTTGCCGCTGACAACTGGAAACGGTATTTGACTGAAATGGGCAAAGATTTTATATATGAAAGGACGAGAAAAAGATGATCATTGAGGGAAATCAGAAAGAACTTGACGCTATGAAAGAATTTCACAAAGGAAACCGCACAGAAGGGCTCAGGCTGCAGGAGGAGTTTGCGGCAGAATTCCGCGAGGAATATAAGGACAAAGATCACTGCCCCTGTAAAAAGGCCTGCCGTTATCACGGTAACTGCAAGGAATGTGTGGCAATCCACAGGGCGCATCAGGAGCACGTGCCAAACTGTATGAGGCCGCTGATCAACAAGAAGATAAAACTCCTTTCCGAACTTACCGAGCATACGATTGCAAATGAGATAGAGCCTCCGAAAGAAGTCCTGAGAAAAGAATTTCAGCAGGATTAAGAGTTCTTTCCAGCAGTATGCAGAAGTGTGAAAGGAAAGAGTGAACATGATATTTAATTTTTATCCGTGGACATTGGATATTGATGTAGAAGCGACAAAGAAACTGTATATGCAGAATAATTTCGCAGAGAACAGGACGGTAAATGAGAGATTTGTGAATGCCTTCGAGAAAGAACA
>DXIU01000072.1 GCA_019112765.1 Candidatus Mediterraneibacter norwichensis
TATCATGTCCGTTCCTGTTTGTCAACAACTTTTTTAACTTTTTTGAAGTTTTTGTTGTTTCCTTTTCAAGAACTTGTTGTCCCTCGAGACAGCTTAGTTAATTTACCATACTGGGAAACAAATGTCAACAGCTTTTTCGAATTTTTTCGAATTTTTTCCCTGATTTTCTCTCTGTTTTTTCCCTTGATTTTTCTTTATTTTCTTTCTTCCCTGTCTGGAGCCCTATAACCGGTGCACAACCGCAAAAACAGCCGCCTCTGAAAGGAGAACGGCTGCTTTTTCTGCTCTTTTCTATCTTCAGTTCTTTTCCAATTTCACTTCTTTCCTATTTCCCCCGGATGGCGTTGTCTGCCATATGAGCTGCCAGCGCACGCTCCAGTTCCTTCTCTTCTTTTCTGAGAATCCATGTTCTGACCACAAATCCGATAACCACCGCCAAGAGTACAAACAGGGAAATTATATCCCAAAAACAGAAAGCCGCCATGTTATTTCCCATGTCCCCCTACTCTCCTTTTCTTATCTCAAGCTCTTCTTTCAGTTTTCTGATTTTTCTTTTCCGTCTGAAACCGTCGAGTATAAAAAGCAGAGATACCACAAGCGCCGCCAGCAAAATCCCCTTGTGAAAATCGCAGCGCCGGCTTTGAACCTGCTGCCCGGCCAGAGGGGTCTCATCGTCGTCAATCTCCGCTTCTTCCCCTTTGTCTCTTTTCTCTTCCGGCGCCGAGTCTGAGCCCACTTCCGCCAGCACATAGCTGTCTGTTATCTCATCTGACGTTCCTCCCGGCGCGCCGGTTTCTCCGGTCTCTGCCTCCTCCAATATTTCCTCTTTCAGGATTTCTTTCACATTCTTCTGTTCAGCCGGGACAGATACGCTGCCAGATTCCGGAGCGCCGCCTTCCTGACTGTCTTCTGCCAGGCTGTCCCCGCCTCCTGAGCCATCCCCATCTCCTGAACCGTCTCCGCCCGTTCCGGAATCCGGACTGTCCGGGCGGCCGTCTCCGCCGGGGTCCCAGGCCTCTTCTTCATCCGGCTGCCCGTTATGATTGCTGTCAACCTTGAAATATATCTTCAATATATTTTCCGGTCCGCTCCCCAGCTCAAATCGGATATCACTTCTGCTGATATCTACCACATATCCGGAAATTCTGCCGCTGCTTGACAGCACCCGATACCAGAACAGCGTCGTTCCTCTGATTCCATACCCTTTTATATCATCATATTCCTTTTCATTCCGTTCATACGAATCAGAGCCTGCTTCCTTCTGAAACCAGTACTGAACCGTATACGGAACGTATCTGCTGCTTTCGATTGGGATAAGCTTTGCCGTAAAACGGATAACTCCGTTTTCATCTGCTCCCGCAGTTGTATCTCCGGTAAACCGGAATACCTCATCCGGCTGATAGACTCTTCCGCCGTATTCCCATCCTTCAAAAATATACTTATCCCTGTCATACGCAGGGACCCCGCCGACCCGGGTCTCATGACTGTCCTCCGGAAAAATAGTATAAGTGCCTTCATCCGCTACGTCAGCTTCTTCTTCGCCGATCATATATTTTACGGTATACTGTTTCTTTTCCGCGGAAATATATACCTCCACATTATCCGACAGTCCGTCTGTAATATTAAACTGATACTGATATCCCTCCAGGCTCACTTCTTCCAGATCTTTGACATTCCACACCTGTATCTCCGGATGCGCCACGCCGCCGGCCAGCACCGTCACTTCAGGGTTGGTATAGCCCGTCAGGAGATTAAAATAAAATTCATTTCCCCACTGGCCGGTCTGCAGATATACCTGATTGAGGCTGCCTTTCTTAAAGCTCTCACCCGCGTAATCCCAGCCCATGATCTCATCCACGCCGTCCAGCTGTTTCAGAATAATTTCATCCCGGGCAGAACTTTTAAAATTTCCACCCGTCACTGTAATATCCGTATATACATTCTCAATGGTTACCGTATATTCATATTTGTAACGATTAGGCGTCCCCTGATCATGCCAGCATTTTGTCAGCTGGACCGTAACTCTTTCTCCTGATGAAAGTACAGACTCCGCATGAATATCTTTCCATTCTTCCGGATTATACGGCGTTCCGTAAGACGACGGCACCTGAACGCTCTCTCCGTTGATCTCCAGACCGTTCAAATGCCACTGCCTGAATCTTCCGGCCTCATAATCCCATCCTTCGCCCTCGCTGCTGTTCAGGTAAAAAACAAGAGCGTCTCCCGGCTGGACGGACGTTCCGGATTCCGGGAAACTGATATATCCGTTTAAAATATCTTTCTGCTCGTAGGAAAACACATACCCGGATACATCCATCTCTGAAATCGTCACAAACTGCGGTTCCCGCACATCCTCCACCGTGTATCTGGTCAGACCGGACCCACTGTCCTCCAGAACTCCCCGGGCGGAAATGTCCGTGCCGTTCACTGTCACCGCCAGTTCTTTCCCTTTGCCATCCGGAGCGGCCGTAAAAGAGTAAGACTGCCCCTCTTCCACCGTCTCCGGCCCGCTGTATGAAAGAACTGTAGAATAGGTAATCTCGTAGGTCTCCACATGTCTTTCATAATGCAAAACGATTTCCCTGCCATCCAGCAGCAGCCCTGTACTGGTATCCTCTTTCGGCACATAGTAAAGCGTATCCTCAAAAGATCCGACTGCATAGATTTCATCTCCGCCGGCTGTGGCCCTGACGTAATCATACCCTTCAAGCTCCGGCTTCACTTCACTGCACACGCCCACAGACACAGAAGCCGGCGCTTCAGGAATGGCCTCTCCATTCTCATCCACCACTGAAACAGGAACTTCTGCCTCCTCCCGCGGCTCCAGTCTGAGCAGCTCCGCCGCAACCTCCTCTGCCGGCGCCCCGGTTTCAGGCGCCGCATAGACGGCCTCTGACAGCAGAAGCGCTCCTGCCAGCAAAAATGCCGGTATTCTCTTGATCCGTCTCATCTTTTCCCTTCTTTCCTCAGCGTTTCACTGCGGCTGCAGGATATTTATAATACCTATAAATATAAGACGGATATTTTAGTAAAAAAAGGTCACTTTCAGCAGGTAAATCTCGTAGAAAATTTGTCTTCTCCCTCTTTCAGGGGCAGATTCTCGCATACCACTCTTTCAATCCGGATATAAGATGTATTTTTCAGCTCCAGAACCAGCTGCGCAATCACGGATTCCTTTCCCTGCACTTCCATCTCCACACGCCCGTCGCTTAAATTCCGCACCCAGCCAGTCAGACCCAGACGTCTGGCATAATAGGCAGACTGATAGCGGAAGCCTACCCCCTGCACACGTCCGGAAAAAAAGAAATGTTTTCTAACCATGGCCTTTCCCCCTCATTTCCTTCTAACTCATCTTCGCATCCAGCTCAAACCAGAATTCCACGCCATTGTCATAATTCTGCACGCCGCATTCCCGGTGAAGAGACTCCATAATAGCCTTAACAATAGAAAGGCCGATGCCGCTTCCCCCGTATTCTCTTGTTCTCGCTTTGTCCACTTTATAGAATTTCTGCCATATCTTATCCAAATCCTCTTCCGGAATTGGGCGGCCCGTATTGAAGACTGAGACGCGGACCGTATCCGTTTCCTTCACAATCTTCACTTCAATCACCTTGTCAAATTCACAGTGATTGATGGCATTGCTGATATAATTTGTCACGACCTCTTCTATCTTAAATTCATCTGCCCAGACGCTGATCTCTTCCGTCTCCTTGAAAATCAGATGAATCTCTTTCTGACTCATCAGGATTTTAGAGGAATTCAGCACATTCCGGATCAGAGCGGTGATGTCAAACCGCTCCATGGTAACCACATCGTTTCCGAACTCCAGCTGATTCAGCGAAAGCAGATTTTTCACCATGGTGTTCATCTTTCCAGCCTCATCCATAATGACCTCACAGTAGAAATCCCGGCTTTCCGCATCGTCATTGATACATTCCTTCAGGCCCTCCGCATACCCCTGAATCAGCGCAATCGGGGTCTTAAGCTCATGAGATACATTTGACAGAAACTCTTTCCGCATTTCGTCAATCTGAGTCTTCCGCTCAATATCCTTCTGCAGCTCGTTATTGGCCGTTTTCAGCTCCGAAATCGTCTTCTCCAGGGTCTCTGAAAGCTGATTGATATGATGGCCCAGAACCCCGATTTCATTCTGTACATCGGAAGTAAATTTCGCGTCGAAATCAAGTTCTGTCATGCGTCTGGAAATATCTGTAAGTTCAAGGACCGGCTCGGATATTCTTCTGGACAGCCACCAGATCAAAAGAGAGCTTACCGCCACAGCCGCAAAGGCGATATAGAGGAAAAAGCGGTTGGAGATAGCCGCGCTCTCCCTGATGCTCTCCAGGGCCGTCTGCATGATAAAGGGTTCTCCGGTATCCAGCGTTCCTATGACTTCCAGATAATCAGCCTGTGTCAAATAATCTCTGCTCTCCCGCAGAGTATAATTTTCTTCCCTGTTCAGCACCGTCACTTCTCTGCTGTCTATTCCGAAAATGTAATTATACAGCTTTTGTTTTAGAATCTGATAATCACGATTCGTATACAGCCTGGGGGCTCCACTGTTATCCATTACGAAGACAGAGATATTGTCTGTGCTGCAAATCAGATCCAGCTGGGAAATAAAATCCTCCTCATCCTCTCTTCCTTCCCGAAAGCCCTGATTCAGGATACTGTAAGCGCCAACCACGGTCTCCTTTTTATTATTCAGATAATATTCCTCCAGAAAGAGGGCGTTCACAAGCCCGCAGCAGAGGAAAGTTCCAGCCATTACGCCGATAAAGATACCGGCAAGCTGCCGTTTAATCGAATGTTTCATACCTGTGCCTCAAATCTATGCCTCAAAT
>DXIU01000073.1 GCA_019112765.1 Candidatus Mediterraneibacter norwichensis
AGGAAATTCGGTCATCAGGGCCTTAAAAGTGAATAAGTTCGGAAGAAAAACCAGTGTTGTGGATAACTTATTTTTTCTTAGAAATTCATTGGCATATGGCAGGCAAATATATTTTTACCGTTTAAAACTGCGTCATTATATCCGGGGTTGAAAAATACTGTCTCATGCCGTAAAATAAAATGCAATGGACTGCAGTCAGGCGTATCGAACAGCCGATATGCATCAGATAGAATGGAGGCCGGATAAACCGATGGAAATGATACATTCCGAAAATCTCATATATGAATATGACAAACGCGATGAGGAAGGCAATGTCATAGGGACGAACCGGGCCATTGACGGTGTGGATATTGATGTGCCCCAGGGCTCCTTTGTGGCAATACTGGGACATAATGGTTCCGGGAAATCCACTCTGGCAAAGCATATGAACGCGATCCTGGTGCCTACAGGAGGAACCATGTGGGTAGACGGGCGGGATACAAAAGATCCGGCCGAACTGTGGAATGTAAGACAGACTGCCGGCATGGTCTTTCAGAACCCGGACAACCAGATTATAGGAACCGTGGTAGAGGAAGATGTGGGATTCGGTCCGGAGAATCTGGGCGTGCCTACGGATGAGATCTGGAAGCGCGTGGAAGACAGCCTGAAAGCGGTGGGTATGCTGGAGTACCGGACACATTCTCCGAATAAGCTGTCCGGAGGCCAGAAACAGAGGGTCGCCATAGCCGGCGTTATTGCCATGGAGCCGAAGTGCATTGTCCTGGACGAACCCACTGCCATGCTGGATCCCAACGGACGGCGTGAAGTGATCGGGGCAGTGGAAAAGCTGCAGAAAGAAAAAAATGTTACAGTTATTCTGATTACGCATTATATGGAAGAAGTGATTGACGCGGATCAGGTGTTTGTGATGGATGACGGACATATTGTTATGCACGGGACGCCCAGGGAGATCTTCAGCCGGGTGGACGAACTGAAACGTTACCGGATGGATGTGCCCCAGGTTACCATGCTGGCAGAGGAATTAAGAAACCGGGGGCTTGACCTGCCCCGGGGCATCCTGAGAAGGGAAGAGTTGGTGGAGGCGCTATGTCAATTAAGTTAGAACATGTGAATTATGTATACAGTCAGGGGACGGCTTATGAGAAGCACGCACTGAAAGATGTGAGCCTTGAGATCCCTCAGGGACAGTTCGTGGGAATTATCGGACATACCGGTTCCGGAAAATCTACGTTGATTCAGCATCTGAACGGGCTGATAAAGGCCACGTCGGGGACTGTGTATTATGACGGCCGCAGCATATATGAAGAAGGGTATGACATGAGAAAGTTGAGAGGACAGGTGGGACTTGTGTTTCAGTACCCGGAGTACCAGCTTTTTGAGGTGGATGTTATCACTGACGTATGTTTCGGGCCGAAAAATCAGGGACTTTCCCGGGAAGAATGTGAACAGAATGCCAGATGGGCCCTGAATCTGGTGGGATTTCCGGAGAAATATTATAAACAGTCGCCTTTTGAGCTGTCCGGAGGTCAGAAACGCCGTGTAGCCATAGCGGGCATCCTTGCCATGCATCCGAAGGTGCTGGTACTGGACGAGCCTACGGCAGGCCTGGATCCGAAAGGGCGGGACGAGATACTGGATCAGATCGAACATCTGCATAAAGAGACCGGGATGACAGTTATCCTTGTATCGCACAGTATGGAAGATATTGCCCGGTATGTAGAGCGGATTATTGTGATGAACCGGGGAGAGAAGATGCTGGACGGGACGCCCGGGGAAGTCTTTTCCCATTATAAGGAACTGGAAAAGGTAGGGCTTGCGGCGCCCCAGGTAACCTATGTAATGCATGACCTGAAAGAGCGGGGATTTGCGGTGTCCCCGGATGCAACTACGATTCAGGAAGCGGCAGATGAGATAATGAGGAGTTTACATGGTTAGAGATATTACAATCGGACAGTATTATCCGGCGGAAAGCCGGATCCACAGGCTGGATCCCAGGGTGAAGATCGTCTGCACCCTGTTTTTTCTGATATCGTTATTTATACAGAACAGTCTTCTGGGATATGTTGTTGCCACGATCTTTCTGGGCGCGGTCATTCATCTGTCAAAAGTACCGCTGAAGTATATTGTCAAAGGTCTGAAGCCTGTTGTGATTCTTCTCCTGTTTACTGTGGCAATGAATCTTTTTCTTACAAGAGGAGGAGAGACGCTGGTTCATTTCTGGATATTCACAATCACAGAGAGCGGCCTGAGAACATCTGTTTTCATGGCGGTGAGACTGATGTATCTGGTTGCGGGATCTTCTATTATGACATTTACCACCACGCCGAACAGTCTGACAGACGGAATTGAAAAGCTGCTGCACCCGCTGAACAAGGTGCATGTTCCGGTCCATGAAGTGGCTATGATGATGTCTATCGCTCTGCGGTTTATTCCCATTCTTCTGGAGGAGACAGACAAGATCATGAAGGCGCAGATGGCCAGGGGAGCGGATTTTGAATCAGGAAATCTGATTCAGAGGGCAAAGGCCATGATTCCGATCCTGGTGCCGCTGTTTGTGTCTGCGTTCCGCCGGGCAAACGACCTGGCTATGGCAATGGAGGCCCGCTGCTATCACGGCGGGGAGGGCCGGACCAAGATGAAGCCTCTGAAATATCACGGCAGAGACCGGGCGGCTTACCTGGTGACCATTCTTTATGTGGTAATTATTTTTGTTGTGGGAAGGTTTGTCCCATTTAGGCTGTGGATTTTCTGATGAGCGGATACAGTTATGTTTTGCGGAGGCGGGGAGCGGAAAGACTATGAAAAGAATCAAACTGACAGTTGCCTATGACGGCACAGGCTACTGCGGATGGCAGGTGCAGCCAAACGGAACAACTGTGGAAGCGGTATTAAACAGGGCTTTATCGGATCTGACAGGGGAAGACATTAAAGTGACAGGCGCCAGCCGGACGGATGCTGGAGTGCACGCGGAAGGCAATGTGGCGGTATTTGACACGGAAACAGGGATTCCTCCGGAGCGGATGGCATATGCTGTAAACCGTCTGCTTCCGGAGGATATTGTGGTTGTTAAGTCGGAAGAAGTGCCGGGAGACTGGCACCCCCGGTACCAGGATTCGGTAAAGACATATGAGTACCGGATTCTTAACCGCGGGATGCCCGATCCGGTGCGCAGATTTACCACATTTCATGTGTCATACCCATTGAATCTGGACGCTATGAGAGAAGCCGCGGAGTATCTGAAGGGAGAGCATGATTTTAAAAGCTTCTGCAGTATTCATACAGATGTGAAAAGCACAGTGCGGACGATTTATGATCTTACAATTGAAAAAGACGGCGATATCATTACGCTTCGGATCAGTGGAAACGGGTTCCTCTACAATATGGTGCGCATTATTGCGGGAACCCTGATTACTGTGGGAAGAGGCGCATGGCCGCCGGAAAAAATAAAGGAAATCCTGCAGGCGCGGGACCGGCAGAAAGCAGCCGCGACAGTTCCGGCAAAAGGACTTGTATTAAAGAATATCCGGTATGGGAAATAAAAGGCGGTTTTCCCATGCCGGATGTTTTTTTGCCGGCCGGATCCGGGCTTCTTTTGCTTGCTATTTCCTCATAATATTGTTAGTATAAATTTAGTTGAATGCAGTCTGCAAAGATGCGCGACCAGATGCGGAACAAGGCTCAGGCGGAGCATAAGCGCCAGGCGGATACGGGGATATGCCGGAAGCGGTGAAGCAGGGAAAGCGGTGCATACTGACAGACTGCGGAATGCGCAAATATGTAAATTGAGGAGGAAAAAGATATGAGAATCTATGAGGCAGAAGATTATCAGGACATGAGCAGAAAAGCGGCAAATATTCTGGCGGCACAGGTGATTCTGAAACCGGACTGCGTACTGGGGCTTGCAACCGGGTCCTCACCTGTTGGTACATACGATCAGCTGGTGGAGGGATACAACAGAGGAGATCTTGATTTTTCCGAGGTAAAAACGGTTAATCTGGATGAGTATATCGGACTGGACCGCGGGAATGACCAGAGCTATTATTACTTCATGCACAGCCACCTTTTTGACCGTATTAACATTGATCCGGCAAATACAAATGTTCCGGACGGCATGGCAGAGGATATCGGCGCGGAGTGTGAGAGATACGAGGAACTGATCCGCTCACTGGGGGGAGTGGATATTCAGCTTCTGGGGATCGGACGCAATGGACATATCGGATTCAATGAACCTGCGGATGCCTTTGACAAGATGACGCACTGTGTTGACCTGACAGAAAGTACCATTGAGGCAAACAAGAGATTCTTTGCATCTGCAGATGATGTGCCGAGACAGGCGGTTTCTATGGGAATCGGAACGATTATGAAAGCGAAAAAGATCCTGCTGATTGCATCTGGGGAAGACAAGGCAGATGCAGTGGCAAAAGCTTTCTTCGGTCCGGTGACTCCGGAAGTGCCGGCATCTATTCTTCAGCTGCACGGCGATGTGGTTGTAATTGCAGACAGGGCCGCACTTTCAAAGTGTCCCGGATAGTCAAATAGAAAAACTATCCGGAAGCGGGAAACAGGAGAAAGAAACGGATGAAGAAGACGGAAAAAGACAGAAATGAGCACCTGCCCTGCGTGCTGGAAGTGTGTGCGGACAGTGCAGAGTCTGCCATTGCGGCACAGACAGGGGGAGCGGACCGGATAGAACTGTGCTCTGCTCTGATTATCGGAGGCATTTCGCCGGGCGCGGCTCTCTTCCGGCAGGTCCGCAGATATACGGATCTTGAGGTGCGTGTACTTCTCCGCCCCAGATTCGGTGATTTCTGTTACAGTAAATATGAACAGGACGTGCTGAAGGAAGAGGTACAGCTGTTCCGGGAACTGGGGGCAGACGGAGTCGTAATCGGAAGTCTGAATCCCGACGGAACACTGAATATGGAGCAGATGGAGGAACTGGTACATCTGGCAGGAGACATGAAGGTGACTATGCATCGGGCTTTTGATGTGTGCAGGGATCCCTTCGAAGCACTGGAGCAGTGCAGAAAACTGGGGATTGATACCATCCTGACCAGCGGGCAGAAGGCGTCTGCATGGGAAGGAAGATATCTGCTGGCGGAATTGATGAAAAAAGCAGAAGGAAAAGTCGAGATACTGGCCGGCGCAGGAATCAGGCCGGAGACGGTTGCAGATCTTGCAGCATTTACCGGAGTGAGATCCTTTCATATGTCAGGGAAAACGGTAAGAAAGAGCAGAATGCAGTTCCGCAGGGAAGGAGTGCCTATGGGGCTGCCGGGATTTGATGAGTACGGGATCTGGCAGACATCGGAAGAAAACATCAGAGCAGCATCCCGTATCCTGCGCCGGCTGGATGTATCCGACTGAATTCATCCGGCGGTACTGGCCTGCAGCACAGATAAAATCAGATGAAAAGAACAGGAAAAGAAAGAACATACAAGGAAAAAACAGGCTTGACAAACGGCAGGGGATAGTCTAATATCTCTCTGTAAGAGCAGAAAATTAAAAAGGCCATGAAGGGAAGAAGTAGCAGAATACCGTGAAAACAGAAAGCAGCCGGCTGATGAGAGGCGCATGATACGGCTTTGTGAATACATCCCGGAGCTTCACACCGAAAGTCAGTTTACCGACCAGTAGGCTGTGACGTGAGTGCACGTTACCGCACAAAGTGCTGATTCAGGCACTTACAGAGCCGGCCGGCGTGAGCTGACCGGGAAACAAGGTGGTACCGCGGTTATATCCGTCCTTATTGTCAGACAGTAAGGACGGATTTTTTGTTACGTCAGACGACTTCGGCGAAAGGGGACAGACCCCTTTTCAAAGGGGTCTGTCCCCTTTCAGCGAAATTGTCTGACATTTTGGAAAATCACAAACGGGAAAACAAGAAAAGGAGAGAAAGAAGATGGGAATTTATGAAGAACTTCAGGCGAGAGGGCTGATTGCCCAGGTAACGGATGAGGAGGAAATCCGGGAGCTTGTTAACGATGGAAAGGCTGTTTTTTACATCGGCTTTGACCCTACGGCAGACAGCCTTCATGTAGGCCATTTTATGGCGCTGTGTCTGATGAAGCGTCTGCAGGAGGCGGGCAACAAGCCGATCGCGCTGATCGGCGGCGGCACGGGATATATCGGAGATCCTTCCGGAAGGACAGACATGCGCAGCATGATGACGCCGGAACAGATTCAGCACAACTGTGACTGTTTCAAAAAGCAGATGAGCAGGTTTATTGACTTTTCCGATGGCAAAGCGCTGATGGTAAACAATGCGGACTGGCTGCTGGATCTGAATTATATTGAACTGCTCAGAGAAGTAGGCCCACATTTTTCTGTCAACCGAATGCTTGCGGCTGAGTGCTACAAGCAGAGAATGGAGAGAGGATTGAGCTTCCTTGAGTTCAACTACATGATCATGCAGGCATATGACTTCTACGCACTGTTCCAGAAATACGGCTGCAACCTGCAGTTCGGAGGAGACGACCAGTGGAGCAATATGCTTGCCGGAACAGAACTGATCCGCAGAAAACTGGGCAAGGACGCGGGAGCCATGACAATTACCCTGCTTCTTAACTCAGAAGGAAAGAAGATGGGAAAAACCCAGTCCGGCGCTGTATGGCTTGACCCGGAGAAGACTTCTCCCTTCGACTTCTACCAGTACTGGAGAAATGTGGCTGACGCTGATGTGCTGAAATGCATCCGCATGCTCACCTTCCTTCCACTTGAAGAGATCGATAAGATGGATTCCTGGGAAGGGGCGCAGCTGAACACGGCAAAAGAGATCCTGGCATTTGAACTGACCAAGCTGGTACACGGCGAGGAAGAGGCGAAGAAGGCCCAGGAAAGCGCACGTGCGCTGTTCAGCCAGGGAAATGCGGCGCAGATGCCAACGGCAGAGCTGACAGAGGAAGACTTCAAAGATGGCAGCATTGATATTTTATCCATGCTTTCCCAAAGCGGTCTGGTGCCGTCAAGATCTGAGGCAAGGCGTGCCGTACAGCAGGGCGGCGTTACCGTGGACGGTGAGAAGATAACCGACATCGGAACATCCTACACAAAAGACGCGCTCTCAGGAGACGGAGTTATTCTCAAAAAAGGGAAGAAAAACTTCCGCAGAGTTATAGCAAAATAATAGCGTTTCAGCGCCGGCATACAGGGACAGACGCCCGGATGCCGGCGCTGACGTAAAAAGCAGAGATTATAAAATGCACAGACAGGAGGAGATATTATGGCATTTCGTGAAATCAAAGCAGAGGAGCTTCAGTTTAATCCCTTTACAAAGATCGGGAAAGAGTGGATGCTGGTTACAGCCGGCGCTGAGAAAAATCACAACACTATGACTGCAAGCTGGGGAGCTATGGGCGTTATGTGGGGCAAAAATGTAGTAAGCGTATACCTTCGTCCCCAGAGATATACAAAAGAGTTTGTGGATGCGGGTGAACTGTTTACAGTTTCCTTTTATTCCGAGGATCACCGCGGCGCTCTGAATATATGCGGCACAAAATCAGGCCGGGACTGCGATAAGGAAAAAGAAGCCGGACTGACTCCGTACTATACAGATGGAACAACAGCATTTGAAGAGGCAGATATGATCTTTGTCTGCAGAAAAATGTATGCTCAGCCAATGGGACCGGAGTATTTTGCCGAGGACTGGATTGACGGAAAATGGTATCCGGATAAGGATTATCATGTGATGTACATGGCGTCCATCGAGAAAGTTCTGGTAAAGGAGGACGCCGGGAAATAAAAATTATCCGGAGAAACACAGGGCAGAAGACCCGGGATCCGGGAAAATGAAAAAAAGGAAGCGGCTTTTCAGGAGAAAGCCGGCTTCCTTTTTCTGGTGTATAGTCTTTTTTCTGGTATATAGTCTGCTTATACAGATTTTCCCGGTTATACAGAAATCTATTTCCGGTACGCGAATTTCGGAAGGCCGTTTTCTTCGGGAACTTCTACGCTGCCCTGCACAAGAGGAAGGGCATAGTCGATAAAGGCCTGGCCGATGTCGGAGCCGTTGTTTGTGATCCAGTCCAGAGGAACTGTTTTTTCCTGGTTGCAGATCTGGTTCACGTCTTCTGCAGCGTATTCCATTTTGTATGTATCACCTTCGATCCGTTTGAAAGAGATCATCTTTCCGGTTTCGCCTGCAAGCGCGGCCTGTACGCCGTAAGCGCCTGCGCCGATGGCCTCCTGGTGGTCCGCGGCGGAAAGCATGGAGGAAGAGCAGCGCTGGCAGACGTTGAGCTCAATAGAGCGTACCTTTACGCCCAGGCGTGCTTTCACCAGGTTTTCCAGATATTTTCCCGAACCGGTGAGCATCTTGTGCCCGAAGTTGTCTACACCTACATCACTTGCAAGCTCGCATACAAAGGTTCCTTTTCCGTCGTTGATTCCCTCGGAGATGCAGACAACCAGGTTAGGCACTTTTTCCAGAGCGTCCTGTACCTGGGAGATAAATGTCTCCTGGTCAAAGGCAGTTTCCGGAAGATAGATCAGCACCGGATTGTCCCCTTCAAATTTGCGGGCCAGGACACTGGCTGCGGTAAGCCATCCTGCGTGGCGTCCCATGATTTCCACGATGGTAACCGATTTCTTGTTGTCATAGACAGATGCGTCCACTGCTACTTCACGGACAGTGGAAGCTACATATTTTGCGGCACTTCCGAATCCCGGTGTGTGGTCGGTGAGCACCAGATCGTTGTCGATGGTTTTCGGAACACCGATAAAGCGGATATCGCTCTGAATGCCTTCTGCGTAGCGGGAAAGCTTGCTTACTGTATCCATGGAGTCATTGCCTCCGATGTAGAAGAAGTATCCGATGCCGTACTCTTCAAATCTGCGGAAAAGGGCCGGATATACTTCGTCGTTCAGATCTTCGGGAAGCTTGTAGCGGCAGGAACCGAGATAAGAACCGGGAGTCGTTTTCACCAGTTCCAGTTCTCCGCTTTCTTCCAGCGGTTTCATATCCATGATATGGCCGTTCAGGAAGCCTTCAATTCCGTTTACCATGCCATATACTTTGTCAAAGGAATCGCTTCTCTTAAGCGCTTCGGAGACAACTCCGTACAGGCTTGCGTTGATCACTGCTGTTGGTCCGCCGGACTGTCCGACGATTACATTTTTCTTCATGTGTTACCTCCTGTTTTCCGGGTGGAAACCGCTCCCGCCCGAGATGTATTTTCTAATATCTACTATATCGGAAAAAAATAAAATTTACAATACACATGGAATAACATTTAAAATAATGGTATACTATCCGTAAACTCAGACTAGGAGGAAAAGAGTTATGAAATATATTTCATTCGCCATTCCGTGTTATAATTCGGAAGCATATATGGAAAAAGCCATTAATTCCATACTGGAAGGCGGCGAAGATGTGGAGATTATTATAGTAAACGACGGATCAAAAGACGGGACACAGAAAATCGCGGAGCGCTACGCCGAAAAGTATCCGACGATTATCAAAGCGGTTAATAAAGAAAACGGCGGACACGGAGACGCAGTCAACTGCGGGCTCGCCCATGCCACGGGACACTATTTTAAAGTTGTGGACAGCGACGACTGGGTGGACAGAGATTCTCTGATGAAGATTCTGGAAGCGGTAAAAGGATTTGTGGACGCGGACACACAGGTCGATATGGTGATCGCAAATTATGTATATGAAAAGGTAGGCATGACAAAGAAGAAAGTGATCAGGTATGACAATGTGCTTCCGGAGAATCAGATCTTCCGCTGGGATGATATCGGCAGATTCCGTCTGGATCAGTATATCCTGATGCACTCGGTAATTTACCGGACAGAGATGCTCCGTCTGTGTCAGCTGGAGCTCCCGAAGCACACCTTCTATGTGGACAATATTTACGTATATTATCCGCTGCCTCATGTGCGTACCCTGTACTATCTGAATGTGGATTTCTACAGATATTTTATCGGGCGCGAGGATCAGTCGGTCAATGAAAAGGTAATGATCAGCCGGATCGACCAGCAGCTGTTTGTCACAAGGACCATGATCGCTATGTACGAGCTGAAAATGATCACCAGCAAAAAGCTCAGGAAATATATGGTCAACTATCTGGCGATTATGATGACCGTGTCATCAATTCTGTGCATCCGGTCCAAAAAGCCGGAAAACCTTGTAAAGAAAAAGGAACTCTGGGATTATCTGAAGAAGAAGGATTACAAGACTTATGTAAAGATCCGCTACGGGATCCTGGGACAGACCATGAACCTGCCGGGACGCCCGGGCCGGAAAGTATCTTCTCTGGCATACAGTGTCGCGAGAAGGCTGATCGGATTTAATTAAAATTTCCATAATTTGAATAATTTTTCAGCCATGGCGCATATTACTATTTAAAAAGTAAAGGAGTAATATGTATCATGGCTATTAATTTTTCAGAGAGTATGACAAAAGAAAATCTGATGCGGGCGTTTGCCGGGGAGAGCCAGGCCCGGAACCGGTATACTATCGCGGCCGAGCGCGCGGACAAAGAAGGAATGTATACCATCGCGGAAATCTTCAGATATACGGCAGACCAGGAACGAGCCCACGCGGAGCGGTACTATGATCTGCTGAAATCTCTGGCCGGAGAGTCTGTCCATATTGACGGCACATATCCGGTAGATCCTCAGGAAAGTCTGGAGGTGGTTCTGCGGGCCGCTGAGCACAACGAGCATGAGGAATACGCGGATGTATACCAAGCTTTCGGCGACACGGCGCGGGAGGAAGGATTCTTGGAAGCTGCTTCTGCGTTTTATCAGATCGCGGAAGTAGAGCATGTCCATGAAAAGCGGTTCGGGAAGCTGGCACAGATGCTGGAAGACAACACCTGGTACAAAGGCACGGAAGTACGGAAATGGATGTGCACCAACTGCGGATACATCCATGAAGGGAACCTGGCTCCGGAGCTCTGTCCGGTCTGCCGCCATGAAAAAGGTTATTTTCTTCCTTATGAACTTGCATGTTATAAGGCGGAGACGCCGGGAAAATAGTACAGAAACAGAAGCAGGCATAAAAACGGACGGCAGAGATGCGGGAATAAAATGTATTTGTATAATGGAGAGGAGACAGAGTTTGAGCCAGAAAATAGAAAACCTGCTGAATCTGGCGCTGGATGCGACGCCGGAGGAACGGCAGAAATCTCAGGAACTGGATGTAGGGTATACAGAGGAGGATAATGAGTGGGAGCTGATCATAAAATACTCCGGTTCCCTCGACCGGGTGAGAGAGACAGCTGTTTCTGTTATAGAGCTTCTGAACGGATACGCGGTAGTAATTGTGAGAGGATCCCGGATCAGCGCTCTGGCAGGACTGCCG
This sequence comes from Candidatus Mediterraneibacter norwichensis, assembly GCA_019112765.1. Lineage (GTDB taxonomy): Bacteria > Bacillota > Clostridia > Lachnospirales > Lachnospiraceae > Mediterraneibacter > Mediterraneibacter norwichensis. The sequence continues at coordinate 11,309 of DXIU01000073.1, forward strand.
GAGGTGGATTTTATCGAAAAGCCGAAGAGTCTGTTTTTTGAGACAGAAAACGGAAGGCGGACGTCCTGTATCGACGTGGTACAGGCTCCGCCTCTTTTGCTGTCCGGACGGGGCGTACTGGTGGGAATTGTGGACAGCGGCATAGATTACGCCAATCCGGATTTCAGAAATGAAGACGGAACAACCCGGATCGCCGCCCTTTGGGATCAGTCCGTCTCCGGCAGTCCGCCGGAGGGATATGTTCTGGGCAGGGAATTTACCCGTGAGCAGATCGACCAGGCGCTGCAGGAAACAGATCCCCTTGCCCGGCTGGACCTTGTCCCCAGCCGGGACTTAAGCGGACACGGAACAGCGGTGGCAGGTATTGCCGCAGGAAACGGACGGGGAAGCGAGGGGAGAAGATACCGGGGAGCCGCTCCGGAGGCGGAGCTGGTTGTGGTAAAAATGGGAACGCCGAGACAGGGAGGCTTTCCGCGGACAACAGAGCTGATGCAGGGCGTGGACTATATTGTGCGTACGGCCCTGCGGCTGGGAAAACCTGTGGCAGTGAATATCAGTTTTGGAAATACATACGGATCTCATGATGGCACATCTCTTCTGGAGCGTTTTCTCAATGATATCTCGGAAACCTGGAAAAATGTGATCTGTGTGGGAACAGGAAACGAAGGAAGCAGCGGCGGGCATACAGGAGGGCAGGTACCGGACGATGAGGATAAGGTGGTGGAGATTGCCGTTCAGCCAAGAGAGACGAACCTGAATGTACAGATCTGGAAATCCTATGTGGATGAGATGGATATTTCGGTAATCAGTCCGTCCGGTGTAAGGGTCGGCCCCATTCAGGAAATCCTGGGATCCCAGCGGCTGTTTCCGGGCGGCACGGAGATCCTTCTGTATTATGGGGAGCCGAAACCATACAGCGTAAAGCAGGAAATCTATCTTTCCTTTCTGCCGGAAGCATCCTACATCGAAAGCGGCGTATGGCAGATTGTTCTGACACCCCGGAGGATCGTGGACGGGACCTATGAGATGTGGCTGCCCAGCCAGAATGTGCTCAATGTGGGAACTGCTTTTCTGCGGCCGTCCCCGGATACCACACTGACCATTCCTTCCACAGCGTCTCTGGCCGTTACTGTTGCCGCCTATGATTCCCTGACTTTTTCCTATGCGGACTTTTCCGGAAGAGGGCCGGCTTCCCTTTATGAAGGGGAAGGGGCAAAACCGGATCTGGCGGCGCCGGGAGTGCGGATTACTGCCCCGGTGCCCGGAGGAGGATACCGGGAGAATACAGGAACATCCTTTGCCGCGCCTTTCGTCACCGGCAGCGCGGCCCTTCTGATGGAATGGGGAATCGTGCAGGGCAACGACCCGTATCTGTACGGGGAGAAGGTAAAGGCGTATCTCAGGAGGGGCGCCCGGGAAGTGCCGGGGTATGACCGGTGGCCGAACGCGCAGCTTGGGTACGGGATATTGTGTGTGGAGGAGAGCCTGCCGAACGGCTGAGAAGCCGCTGAGGATTATCAGCTGAACAGATGTACGGTGACAGGCAGGGGTTATCGACATAACGATAAGAGTCGGTAATGATAAGCGTATAAAAAGCACTTGCAGAAATTGCGGGTGTTTTTTATTGGAGACAGAGCGTGATATGATGCATACGGAAATAAATTCCCAACGGTATAATGACACTGTGTCAGAATAAAAACATAGAAACAAGATGAACAGATATGAACAGGAGGATTAGAGCATGTTAGGAAATTTTTCATTCTGTAACCCTACAAAATTGTATTTTGGCGATGATTCACTGAACTACCTGAACACTGAGCTGCCAAAATACGGGAAAAATGTTGTGCTGATCTACGGCGGAGGTTCGATCAAGAAGAATGGCATCTACGATGCGGTCATGAAGATCTTAAGCGATAACGGGAAAGATGTAGCGGAGATCGCCGGCGTCATGCCGAATCCTACCGTGGACAAGTTATACGAGGGCGTGGAAATCGCGCGTAAAGCCAAAGCAGACCTGCTTCTGGCAGTAGGCGGAGGATCAGTCTGTGATTATGCCAAGGCAGTTTCTGTATCCGTTAACTGCGAGGAAGACCCGTGGGAGAAGTATTATATACGTTTTGAAGAGCCGTCCTGTGAGACGCTGCCGGTGGGCTGCGTGCTGACCATGGTTGGGACCGGATCAGAGATGAATGCAGGGGCGGTGATCACGAACCCGCATACTCATCAGAAGATCGGGCATGTGTTCGCTGATGAGAAGATCATGCCGAAGTTCGCCATCCTGAATCCGAAGTACACATTGACACTGCCCCATTATCAGATGGTGTCCGGTATCTATGACATCTTCAACCATATCTGCGAGCAGTATTTTTCCGGTGAGGATGATAATACAAGCGATTATATCAGCGAGGGATTGATGCGTTCGGTCATTCACTCCAGCCGTATAGCGAATAAAGACCCGCAGGACTATGAGGCGCGCAGCAATCTTATGTGGGCGGCGACATGGGCGCTGAATACCCTTGTGTCAAGAGGAAAATCAACGGACTGGATGGTGCATATGCTCGGTCAGTCTGTGGGAGCTTATACCAACGCGACTCACGGTATGACGCTTGCCGCCGTATCCCTGCCTTATTACCGGTACATTCTGCCTTACGGCGTACAGAAGTTCAAACGCTTTGCCGTGAATGTATGGGATATCGATCCGGCAGGAAAGACCGATGAGCAGACTGCGCAGGAAGGACTTGCCGCAATGGAGGCGTGGATGAATGAACTGGGGCTGGTCATGAATATTTCTGATCTGGGAGCCACAGAAGAAATGCTGGAGGGGATCGCCGACGGCACGATTATCCTGCCGGGCGGATATAAAGTACTGGAGCATGAGGAGATTGTTGAGATATTAAAGGAGAGCATGAAATGAAAAAAACATTAGTTGCATATTTTTCCGGGAAGACGGTGATCCCGTTCGCTGCTTCCGGAGGCAGCGGTATCGGCGGGGCACAGAAGAGTATGCGGGAACACTGTCCGGAAGCAGAGTGGAAACAGGGGAAACTGGTAAACAGCGGAGCGGCTGCATGGGCGAAGTCCGTCATGGGAAAGTGAGGACTCTATGCCAAAAGGTTCAGAAGAATTGACGAATGCGAGAAAAGAAGAGATCATAGGCGCCTGTGCGGCGCTCTATGAGACAATGAGCTTTAAGGATATTACCATTCGGGATATCGGGGCAAAGACTTCATTTACGAGAACGTCGATCTATAATTATTTTCAGACAAAGGAAGAAATCTTTCTCGCCCTGCTTCAGAAAGAACATGAGGCGTGGATACTCGATCTGGAAGAAATGATGAAACAGAATGATTCCATGAGCGCGGAGATGTTCGCCGGGACTATGGCGCGGATACTGGAGAAACGGCGTACGATGCTCAGACTGCTGTCCATGAATATTTATGACATGGAAGTAAACAGCCGTCTGGAAAATCTGGTGGAATTTAAGAGAGTCTACGCAGAAGCTTTTGACACTGTAGGCAGAAGCTTTGAAAAATTTTTCCCTTCAATGACAAAAGAAAGTATACGGCAGTTTTTGTATGCGTTCTTTCCGTTTTTATTCGGCGTGCATCCCTATACTTGTCACACGGAAAAGCAGCTGGAGGCGATGCGAATTGCCGGAGTGGAAATCGCAGAAGGTTCTATTTATGAGCTGACGGAGACTTTTGTGTTCCGGATGCTAAAATCCTTTGGGCAGTAATGACCGATCCGGAATTGAAGCGCCAGTGAGCGGATGCAGAAGATCGCAGGATATTTCGGGAAATAAACGTATATAATATAGACAAAATACAGACAGAAAATTGTAAAAATGCGCGGGAAGCGGAAAGCACCCGTGCATTTTTACTATGAGAGCAGCTCAATTTTTCCCTTAGTTATAATGAACACATGACGGAACCTCCCTGATGGAGCGGTTTCTCAACGATATCGCGGGCAGCTGGAAAAATGTGATCTGCGTGGGCACAGGAAACGAGGAAAGCAGCGGCGAGCACACCGGCAGCGCAGCTCTTCTGATAGAATGGGGGATTGTAAGAGGCAAAGCCCCCTATCTGTACGGGGAGCCCGGGAAGTGCCGGGGGATGACCAGTGGCCGAATGCACAGCCGGGGTACGGGATATTGTGTGTGGAGGAGAGGCTGCTTGGAAATATTTAAGACATAAAAATATAAAACTGGACATTTTGTATGAATTTGATATAATTGGAGAATATAAAACTGAACTGTAAATAGAGAGGTGATTTTATGGATAATAACAATTTAGTCAGGATAATAAAAAATGAACTGCATTATTTCAAAAATGTAAATTATGGCGAAATTCGTTATATGAATTACAGTTCTGTCGAAAGAGATGCGGAAATAAAATGCAAAGATATTGTGGGAATTTATGGACAAAATGGTTCCGGAAAAACTGCTATGGTTGAAGCTCTGGATATTTTAAAAAATATATTAGCAGGTGAAGAGATTCCTCATGAACCATATGAAGGTCTTATTGATTCTGAAAAGGGAACAAAAATAATTACGTATTTTTACATGGAACAACAGAACACGAAGTATAAAATATGTTATGAAGTTTTACTAAATGTAGATCATGATGAAAATAAAATAAAACTTGCTTCTGAAAAGCTTACTTATTGGTCGCGTGGAGCAACATGGAAAACGGAAAGAGATTTAAAATTTATTAATCCTTATTATAATACGGATTTTATTTTAGAGGATGTGTCAGTTGAATTTGAATCTGAGCATAAGAAAGAATTTGAGGATACTTTATTAAATAAAGGCTTACAAAATTTAGCAGTATTTTGTGCTCAGAAAAATGTGTCAATTTTCTTTAATGATTTGTTTTTGAATAAATTTGCGGGGAGAAGTAATAAGCATATAGAAGAGGAGAAATTGTCCACTATTATTAAAGGACTCTCGGATTTTGGAAAATTATATTTTCAAGTTGTAAAGGTAAATCAGCTGGCAGACATAAATAGGAATGCAGTATTACCTGTTAATATTCATGCGGAAAATGATTATTTCGTGATGCAGGGCTGTTTGCCGTTGGTAATGAATGGAAAGGGAAAAATTCCGGAAAGTTTATTTATTCAATTAAATTCGGCGATTGAAGCGATTAATATTGCACTAAAGGCAATTATACCTAATTTGAGTATAGAATTAAGGAATATAGCTGAAGAACCGGATGAAGAAGGGGATAAAAAAATTTTTGTTGAGGTGTATTCAGTAAGAGATAAGAAAGAATTTCTTACGAGATATGAATCTGAAGGTATAAAAAGAATAATTTCATTGTTAAATTATCTTATCGCTTTATATAATTATCCGCAAATTTGCTTGGTTGTTGATGAGTTGGATTCAGGTATTTTTGAATATTTGTTGGGTGAAATTTTAAGTGTGCTTAACGATGAAGCCAAAGGACAGTTGATATTTACATCTCATAATTTACGTGCTTTTGAAAAATTAAGTATAAAGAATATTATTTGCACCACGATAAATCCGGAAAACCGATATATACGATTGACAGGAAAAGAAAAAAATCATAACCCGCGTGATTTTTATCTTAGAACAATTACAGTAGGAGGACAAAAAGAAGAATTATATGATGAAGCGGATTTACAATCCATAGGATATGCCTTTAGAAAAGCCTGTCACCCAGAGAGAAAGGTAAAGATTAATTTTTCAGAAGCCTTTCGAAAAAAACTTCAAGAAGTAGATAAATAAGGTAATGCAATATGACGAGGAAGAAAGTAGAAACAAAAAAGGCGGTTATATTTATTGTAGAAGGCAGATCAGATAAAAAAGCGTTAGAAAATATAATCCAAAAAATTTATCAATATAAGGATATCGTTTTTAAATTCATGGACGGGGACATTACCAGTGATAAAAATGTGAACAAGTTAAATGTCCAAAATTTGATATATGAACAAGTCGAAGAGTATAGAAAAGATAAGAAATTAAAGAAAAGTGATATTTGGGAAATTGTCCATATTTTTGATACAGATGGAACATATATACCAGATGAAGCAATAGAAGCAGGGGATTCTTCAAAGTTTTTTTATACCCCTGATAAAATATTTTGCAAAAATGTAGAGAGTGTAATTGCCAGAAATAAAGTAAAAAGAGAAATGATGGACTATTTACTTAGTTTAGACAATATTAAAGGGATCCCTTATATTGGCTATTTTATGTCATCTAATGTTGTTGATTTCTTAAAATAGCATATTTATGATCTACTTGCCTGTCAGCGGATTGCTCTGTATACTGTCATAAGACTACAGAAAGAAAAAGTCTCAGAGCACCCTCCCTGGAAAGTCGTGTACTCTGA
>DXIU01000074.1 GCA_019112765.1 Candidatus Mediterraneibacter norwichensis
AGAGATTATATCGCAGAATGCTACAGGAAAGGAGAGGTTTTATAAATGAAACAAAGGAAGGAGATTGAGCGATGGGAATAGGCGTTAAGGTCAGGGTGTGGGGTAAGTACGCACTCTTCTCGCGGCCGGAGATGAAGGTTGAAAGATGTTCTTATGACGTCATGACTCCATCGGCAGCGCGAGGGATTCTGGAGGCTGTCTACTGGCATCCCGGCATGCGCTGGGTCATCGATAAGATTCATGTAGTTAATCCTGTCCGGTTTACAAGCGTGCGCCGGAACGAGGTGAAGAGCAAGATCCCGGCGGGAAATGTGCTTCAGGTCTACAACGGGACGAAAGAGGTTCAGTCTTTGTACATAAGCACGAAAGCAGAGATCGTCCAGCGGGCATCTCTTCTGCTGCGGGATGTTGAGTATGTGATCGAAGCTCATTTCGAGATGACGGAGCGGGCCAATGAGACAGACAATCCGGGAAAATTCAAAGATATCATTATGCGCCGGCTAAGGCGTGGAGAGTGTTTCCATATGCCGTATTTCGGATGCAGGGAATTTCCGGCAAATTTCTGTCTGTGCGAGGAGGAAGAGATCCGAACCGCATATGATGATGTGGAGGAGAAAGACCTGGGATTTATGCTTTATGATATGGATTATTCAGATAGAAACAATATCCAGCCGATGTTTTTCCGGGCTGTGATGAAGCGTGGAGTTCTGGATCTGAGAGACTGTGAGGTGATACGATGATCCTGCAGGCATTGGTCAAGCATTATGAAAATCTTGCGGAACAGGGAAAAGCAGACAGAGAGGGCTGGTGCAAGGCAAAGGTTTCTTATGGCATTAACCTGTCAAAAGACGGCAGGGTTCTGGGAATCCTTACTTTGAAGCAGGAAGAGGAAAGAGGAAAAAAGAAAGTATTGATTCCGAAGACGCTCAAGGTGCCGGAAATGGTCACAAGATCTTCCGGTGTGTCGGCAAACTTCCTGTGTGACAATTCCAAGTATATCCTGGGTATTGACGCAAAAGGTGCCAATCCGAGAGTTCTCGATTGCTTTCGGGCGGCAAAGGAGAAGCATCTGTCACTGCTGCGTGAGACAGAAGGGGAAATGGCACAGGCGGTTCGTTCTTTTTTTGAAACATGGGATCCGGAGAAGGCATCGGAATGCGCGGTAGTCCAAGAAAAATGGGAGGATATCACGGACGGCGGAAATCTGATCTTCTGTATGGGAACCCATTACGCGCAGGGGGATCCTTTTATCCGGAAAACCTGGGAACAGGCAAGAAATCTATCTCCTGAGGGAGGAGAGACTGGAATCTGTCTTGTGACAGGAAAAGAAGCAGAGATTTCCAGGATTCATAAAATGATCAAAGGCGTTCCGGGAGCTCAGTCCAGCGGGGCATCCCTGGTTTCCTTTAACGCGCCGGCCTTTGAATCCTACGGAAAAGAGCAGAGCTATAACGCGCCTGTGGGGCGCTATGCGGAGTTCGCTTATACCACAGCGCTGAATTATCTGCTGAGTCAGAGGGACTATACCTTTCAGCTGGGAGATTCCATGATCGTATTCTGGGCAGAAAGCGGAGAAGAAGAATATCAGGCGGCATTTTTCGAAGCAGTTGATCCGAAGCCGGACAATCAGGAAGAGATCCGGGGAATGTTTGAAAATTTGAAACAGGACCGGCCGTTTCATGCGGGTGATGTCATCCTGAATCCGGAACAGAAATTTTATATTCTTTCTCTGGCCCCCAATGCGGCCAGGCTGTCTGTCCGCTTTTTTTTACCAGGATTCTTTTGGCAATATATTGAAAAATCTGGAGGCTCACTATACAAGAATGTCAGTCATTAAGCCGGCCTGGGAAAATCGGGAACGGATGGGAATCCGGGATATGCTTGCGGAGACCGTGAATCAAAATTCCAAGGACAAATCGCCGGTTCCCAATATGGCGGCGCTGGTGCTTCAGGCAATTCTGTCGGGAACAGTCTACCCGGCAAGTCTTTACACAGATGTGCTGATCCGGATCCGGGCAGAGCAGGGGAGTGTCAGCTGGGGAAGAGCCGGGATTATCAAAGCGTATCTGATACGAAATACCAACTGGAAGGAAGGAGAAAATTATATGGGACTGAATAAGGAAAGCAGGGATACAGCGTATGTGCTCGGGAGGCTGTTTTCTGTACTGGAATCGATCCAGATGGACGCGAATCCGGGAATTAAGGCAACGATTCGCGACCGGTATTTTAATTCCGCATGCGCGACGCCGGCATCTATTTTTCCGATACTCATCAAATTGAAGAATAGCCATATGAAAAAGCTGGAAAGGGACAAGGGCGGTGCAAAAGTATATTATGAAAAATTGCTGACAGAACTTGCGGAAAAACTGGACGAGTTTCCGAAACGTCTGTCCCTGGAAGAACAGGGGAAATTTATTCTCGGTTATTACCATCAGGTACAAAAAAAGTACGAGAAAAAGGAGGAAAAATAAATGAGCGAAGCGATTAAGAACAGATATGAGTTTGTCGTACTGTTTGATGTGGAGAATGGTAATCCCAACGGAGATCCGGATGCCGGGAATATGCCAAGAATCGATCCGGAGAGCGGACTCGGGCTGGTAACGGATGTGTGCTTAAAACGTAAGATCAGAAATTATGTGGAGATGGTAAAAGAGGATGCGGAAGGTTTCCGGATTTATATTAAGGAAGATGTGCCTTTAAACAGAAGTGATCGGGAAGCATGCAAAAATCTCGGAATCGAAGAGACTGAAGATAAAAAACTTACGGAAGCGTTGAAAAAATTAAAGAAAAGCGATCCGGATACAGATATCAAATTGAGAGATTTTATGTGTAAAAATTTTTATGATATCCGTACTTTTGGAGCAGTTATGACAACCTTTGTAAAGGCGTCTTTAAACTGCGGACAGGTCAGAGGACCAGTGCAGATCGGATTCGCCAGGAGCATTGATCCGGTCATCAGCCAGGAAGTGACAATCACAAGAGTGGCGATTACTACGGAAAAAGATGCAGAAAATAAAAGCACGGAAATGGGAAGAAAGAGCATCGTTCCCTACGGTCTCTATCGGGCGGAAGGGTTTGTGTCGGCAAATCTGGCCAGAAAGGTAACAGGATTTTCTGAGGAGGATCTGGATCTGCTGTGGGAAGCTATCATCAATATGTTTGAGAACGATCATTCGGCTGCAAGAGGAAAAATGGCGGTTCGGGAGCTGATCGTATTTAAACACAGCAAAGAACTCGGCGACTGCCCGGCATACAAATTATTTGACGCAGTAGAAATAAAGAAAAAAGAAGGGGTTGAATATCCGAGAAAATATCAGGATTATATAGTAGAAGTACATAAAGAGCAGATACCGGAAACTGTAGAAGTAAAAAGGATGGTATAATGGAATATTCAGAAGACGATTATCTGATGATCTCAGGAATTCAGCATTTTAAATTCTGCAGGAGGCAATGGGCGCTGATTCACCTAGAACAGCAGTGGGCGGAAAATGTCCATACAGTCACCGGAGAACTGATGCACAAAAGAGTACATGATCCTACTTTGAAGGAAAAGCGGAAAGATGTCATCATCGCCAGAGCGCTGCCTGTGTCGTCCAGGGAACTGGGAATCAGCGGTGAGTGCGACTTGGTAGAATTTCATAAATGCGAGGACGGCATAAGGCTGCATGGACATCGGGGACTT
>DXIU01000075.1 GCA_019112765.1 Candidatus Mediterraneibacter norwichensis
GGTATTTCCCGCCATATGAAACGGCAGGTTTAGCTACCTTTTTTGTCAGTTCATGCAGACGAGTTCCCCGACCACCAGCCAAAATCATAGCTAACATGTTATTTTGCTTCATAGTGAGCCCTCTCTTTCATATTACTGCCCTATATTATACAATTTTCCGCTGAGTTTTTCCACATTTTTGTGCGAAAAAACAAGTAAAATATAAATAATGCAAAAAAATATTATGCAAAACATCTGTATTTTTAATAAGTAATATTGTGCGGAAAGGGAAACGGATGCTTTGAATGGAATGAAAAAGAAACGGTATGCTGCATTGCCCTTATATGTTGACATTGAAAACTCTTTGCGGCATATATCTGCAGGAGAATTAAAAAACAGAGGAGTCAGAAAAAGGGGAGGATGGCAGGTTGTTGAGCAGAATAATTAGGAAAGAAAAGCGAACTGCCGCATTGACGGCGGCGGTGCTCGCTGTGGTGATGGTTCTGACGGCGCTGACGGGGCTGATTCCATCAGGAGTGCTGGAAGCTCATGCCGCGGTGACGCAGGGAACGTCAGGGCATGTTTCGGATGGGGATACCAGGACAAACTGGATGGATGTGCTGGATATTGAGAATAATTCTACAAGATACTCCGGACGCGTATGGACGGATAAGACGGTCAGTACAGGTTCCATGACTTTCGAGGAGAAAAAAGAAGAAATAATATATCAGATAAAAAAACGGTGAATATAATAAAAGAAAAACTTCCTATTTTTTAAAGACGGGAAGTTTTTCTTTTGTGCATTTTGATAATTGACAATAATTTTAAATCTTTATACTATATTGTTAGTTACCGAACAAATTATATTTGTACATGGGGATTACCCCCCGGATACGGCCTCCGGCGGATTTCAGGCAGCGCAGGTACATCGGTCAGCAGGACAGATGCCGGCGCCGCGGGAAAAAACCGGCGGCATTCTTTAAGGTAGAAAGGATGTGCGATAAGGATGTGCGTCAGTGAAAACAGGGAGAATTCTGACAGCGGCCATGATGTAGGCAGGCTGATTAACACACTCTCCCACCAGCTGAAACGGCAGGTGTGTATTCAGGAGGGGGAGGACAGTCTGACCACAAACATGCAGAGACTGGTGCTGCATTATATTCTGTTTCAGTCTCCTGAGAGGGATATTTATCAGAAAGATGTGGAAAAAGAGTTTCAGATCCGAAGATCCACCGCGACAGGAACGCTTCAGATTCTGGAGAAAAACGGCTTTATTATAAGAGAGCCCGTGAAACAGGATGCAAGACTCAAGAAGCTGGTTCCGACGGAAAAAGCCATAGGAGTGAGACAGCATATACTGGAGAATATTCGTTACATTGAAGCACTTCTTTCCAAGGGGATTCCGGAGGAAAAGCTTTCCGTATGCCGGGAAGTGCTGGAACAGATGTCCGCGAATTTGTCAGGTGATGAAAAAAGGAGAGAGGAGATAACAGACCATGAATAGAAAATTACTTCGTTCTGTCAGGGAATATAAGCGGGAATCGTTTCTGACGCCTGTACTGGTTTGTCTGGAAGTGCTGATGGAAGTCCTGATTCCGCTGCTGATGGCAAGAATCATCGATGTGGGAATCATGGAAGGGGATATGGCCTATATTATAAAAATGGGACTCCTGCTTATAGTTATGGCAATGCTGGCGCTTGTATTCGGCGCGAAGGCCGGCCAGCTTGGCGCAATTGCGTCTTCCGGGTATGCAAAGAATCTGCGCCATGATATTTTTTATAAAGTACAGGACTTTTCATTTGGAAATATTGATCATTTTTCGACCTCAAGTCTTGTAACAAGAATGACAACGGATATTACAAACGTACAGATGGCGTATATGTTTACCATCCGTCTTCTGGCAAGAGCGCCGATTATGATTATACTTTCCCTGATTATGACACTGACCATCAATGTGACGATCGCGGTTATCATGCTGATCACCGTACCGATTCTGGGAGGTGCGCTGATCTTTATTGCAAAAAAGGCGCATCCGCATTTTGTTCAGGTATTTGATGAATATGACGTGCTGAATAATACAGTACAGGAAAATGTGAATGCAGCAAGAGTTGTCAAGGCGTATGTCCGCGCCGACCACGAGGTGGAGAAGTTCGGAAAAGTTTCAACGATTGTATTTAAACTCTTCACAAAAGCAGAGAAAATCGTGGCGTGGAACTCACCGGTCATGCAGTTTACGGTATATGCGGTAGTTATTATTATGGTGCTGATCGGCGGGGAGAGCATTATCAGCGGTTCAATGCAGACCGGAGAGCTGACCAGTGTAATCGTGTATGCTCTTCAGATACTTATGTCGCTGATGATGGTAACATTCGTGTTCACAATGATTATGATCGCGGAAGCTTCTACAGACCGTATCACAGAAGTGCTGGATGAGGTGCCGGAGATGGAAGATGCCGCAGATGCTGTTACAGATGTGGCAAACGGAGATATTGATTTTGAGCATGTGAATTTCAGCTATGCCGGAGAGGGAGGAAATCTTTCTCTGAAAGACGTAAACCTTCACATTAAAAGCGGACAGATCGTGGGCATTATCGGAGGAACCGGAAGCGCAAAATCTACGCTGGTACAGCTGATCCCCAGACTTTATGATGTGACCGGCGGCTGTGTGAAGGTAGGCGGCGTGGATGTGCGCAGATACAGTCTGGAATCGCTGCGCGACCAGGTGTCTATGGTACTTCAGAAAAACGTGCTTTTTACGGGAAGTATTTATGAAAATGTACGCTGGGGAGATGAAAATGCCAGTGACGAAGAGGTACAGAGAGTCTGCAGACTGGCTCAGGCAGACAGTTTTATTCAGGAGTTCCCGGCCGGATATAATACAATGATTGTGGAAGGCGGAAATAACGTGTCCGGCGGCCAGAAACAGAGACTGTGTATTGCCAGAGCGCTGCTGAAAAAACCGAAGATTCTGATTCTTGATGATTCCACCAGCGCGGTGGATACAAGGACAGATGCTCTGATCCGCCAGGCGTTCCGTGAGGAGATACCGGACACAACAAAGATTATCATTGCCCAGAGAATTTCTTCCGTGGAAGATGCGGATGTGATTATTGTTATGGATAACGGCGAGATCAACGGTATCGGTACTTCCGAGGAGCTTCTCCGGACGAACAGGATTTATCAGGAAGTATATGAATCTCAGGTGAAAGGAGGCGCTGAAAATGAGTGATCAGAAAAAGAACAGCCAAGCGCAGCCGGACAGCGGCGCGGCTCAGAATAAGCAGCCGGTTCAGGAACGGGCAGGAGGCGGCCCGGCGATCACCAAAGGGACTCTGAAGACAGCAAAGCGCCTGCTTGGATATGTGACAAAAACGTATAAAGTGCAGTTTGTTGTTGTTTTGTTCTGTATACTGGTCAGTTCAATTGCATCGATCTCAGTGTCCCTGTCACTGAAGTTTCTGCTGGATGATTTTATAATTCCTCTGATCGGACAGAAGAATCCGGACTATACGGAATTGTATATGGCGCTGACTGTACTGGGAACAATATTTCTGTTCGGAGTAATTGCGACATTTATATACAGCCGGATGATGGTTGTGATCGGACAGGGCGTGCTGAAACGCGTCCGTGACGAGATGTTTGAACACATGCAGACTCTGCCGATCCGGTATTTTGATCAGAATACAAACGGCTCAATTATGAGTCTTTACACAAACGATACGGATACCCTGCGTCAGATGATTAATCAGTCTATTCCACAGGTCCTGATGTCAGCTTTTACTATCGTAGTTACATTTATTTCCATGCTTGTGCTCAGTCCGATTCTGACGGTTCTGGCGATGCTTATGATTTTCGTAATGATTCTGGTATCACGGAAAGTGGCCGGAAACAGCGGAAAATACTTTATCCGTCAGCAGCTGGATCTGGCAGATATTACCGGATTTGTTGAAGAACGGATGAACGGGCAGAGGGTTATCAAGGTATTTAATCATGAGAAGATCTCTGAGCAGGAGTTTGATGAGCTGAATGAGAAGCTGTTTACAAGTGCGTCAAACGCGCATACATTTGCCAGCATGATGGGACCGATTATCGGAAACCTGGGAAATCTGCAGTTTGTGCTCACAGCTGTATTCGGAGGCTTCCTCTCTGTTATGGGAATTGGAAATATCACTCTGGGAGTTATGGCTTCCTATCTGCAGTTCACAAAGAGCTTTACCCAGCCTTTTATGCAGATTGCCCAGCAGTTCAATTCCATTATTATGGCACTTGCCGGAGCTGAGCGTATCTTTAATATGATGGACGAGGAACCGGAGGTTGACGACGGTTATGTAACTCTTGTTAATGCGAAGAAAGACGCAGATGGAAATATTACAGAGTGCAAAGAGCGCGCCGGTCTGTGGGCATGGAAACATCCCCACCAGGCGGACGGCACAATTACCTATCAGGAGCTCAGAGGGGACGTCCGGTTCTATGATATGACATTCGGATATACCCCGGATCACATGGTGCTTCATGATCTGACACTGTACGCGAAACCAGGGCAGAAGCTGGCTTTCGTAGGATCTACCGGCGCAGGAAAGACAACAATAACCAATCTGATCAACCGGTTCTACGATGTGGCAGACGGAAAGATCCGGTATGATGATATCAATATCAACAAAATTAAAAAAGCTGACCTGAGACGATCTCTTGGAATTGTACTGCAGGATACTCATCTGTTTACGGGAACAATTAAGGAGAATATCCGGTACGGCAAGCTGGATGCTACAGACGAGGAAGTGGTAAATGCGGCAAAACTTGCCCATGCAGATGGATTTATCCGCATGCTGCCGCAGGGGTATGACACCCACTTAAGCGGCGACGGTGAAGAACTGTCCCAGGGCCAGAGACAGCTGCTTGCCATCGCAAGGGCGGCAATTGCAGATCCGCCGGTACTGATTCTGGATGAAGCTACGTCCTCTATTGATACCCGGACTGAGAGTATCGTCCAGAAGGGTATGGATAACCTGATGAAAGGGCGTACCGTATTCGTAATCGCCCACAGACTGTCCACTATCCGCAACAGTGACGCGATTATGGTACTTGAACATGGACGCATCATAGAGCGCGGAACTCACGAAGAACTGCTTAAGCTGAAAGGAACATATTATCAGTTGTATACCGGAAAGCTGGAGCTGTCCTAAATTCAATTCGGATTTGCCGGGGAACTGTGAGTGAAGAGGCGTCCGAAAACACCTGGATACCAGGAGATTGGATAATCGGATCTGGAAATGAGGGATGTGTGCTTTTGTTTCCGTTCCGCAGATAAAGAAAAACTA
>DXIU01000006.1 GCA_019112765.1 Candidatus Mediterraneibacter norwichensis
AATTCCTAAAACAGCCGCATACCAGCTCAGGCTGCAGGAGATCCTCATTGGTTCATAGTCAGTAAGCCCCAGTTCCCCGTATGGCTGAGCAGCAACTGCCGTAACCACGGAAGTCAGGACGCCGCCGATAATGCCGGGAATGGCTGCAAAGCCGGCATAATGACGTGCTAACTGCGCTCTGGTGTACCCCATGGCAGAAAGCGTTCCGATCATCTGCTGCTCTGTCTTTACCTTTCTGCTGATAATGATGCAGATCAGCGCCACCGCCACAAGAGGCAGGATGCACAGAAGCATCCACGACATGATCAGAAACATTTCCGCCTGTGAGCGTACCATCACAATTCGCTGGTTTTCTTCCGCTGCTGTATAGCTGTTCATATGATATTTCTCATTGACGGCCCTGCGGAAATCTGTATCGTCATTTCCGCTATATCTGACCAGATACTGGCAGTCCGTCTTTCCCAGTTCTGCAAAGTCTTCCTCAGACATATAGGCAAGAAAAAAAGTGGAGATATTCTTATATGAGTCGCCCTCATTTTCGAGCAAGTACAGATAGTCCGGCCGCTGGAAGAAACCGGTCACCGTGTAGTCTTCTTCTCCGATCCTGATCTGATCTCCTATAGAGATGTCCATATTGACCGCATAGCCTTCGGACAGGATCACCTCGCCTTTTTCATCTGCATCCTTTCCTTCTGTCACATCGTAGAGATCCACTTTCCGTGTCTTATGGAATACCCTTGCAGTAGTTCCGCCGGTATCAATATTTATATAGGACTGTGCTTCCAACGTAATCCCATACTCTTCTTCCAGATCCTCAATATCCGATTCCGGGATCGGGATATAGGTCGTAAAATGAGCATCCTCCAGCTTCTGTTTTTCAAAAAATTCATCTGCAAAGTCCAGAATTGCATTTCCCGCAATGTGAAACAGGAAAAACAGAAAGAGCGCCGCCATCGTCAGTACGGTGGAGGCTATATAAAACGACAAATTCTGCCGGATATTCCGGACGTATCTTCTCCTCAGTTTCATTCTGCTCCTCCTCTACAGTTCCAGCTCTTCCGCCGGAATCTTCCTTTCATTGAATACGCTCTTCTCAACTCTGCCGTCCCGGATTCGTATGATCTGATCTGCCATCTTCGCGATTGCCTCATTATGGGTAATGATCACGACTGTGGTGCCGTACTGCCGATTCATCTTCTCCACGAACTGCAGGACCTTTTTAGAGGATCGGGTATCCAGGGCACCGGTCAGTTCATCACAGAGCAGCAGCCTGGGATTTTTGATCATGGCTCTTGCAATGGCCGCCCTCTGCTGCTGGCCGCCGGAAAGCTCCCGTGGAAAGCGTCTGCGGTACTGCTCCAGTTCAAGTGCTCCCAGCACCTCGCTCAGATCAAGAGGAGATTCTGAGATATCTGATACTACCTCGATATTCTCCTCAACTGTCAGGTCCCGGATCAGATTATAGAACTGGAAGACAAATCCCACCTCTCCTTTTCTGTACAAGGTACGTTCCTTTGGCGTCAGTCCGATCAGACTTCTTCCCTCTATGGTCAATTCTCCGGCATCCAGCGTATCCAGGCCGCCCAGCATGTTCAATATTGTACTCTTTCCGGAACCGGAAGGTCCAAGAATCGCACAGATCTCCCCTTTTCCGATGACAAGATCTGCATGGTCCAGCGCATAGACCGCCGCCTCTCCTTCTCCGTATTTTTTTACCGCATCCTTTAAACAGATAAACATATTTCTCTCCTTTCTTTTAAATAACATTATTATTTAAATGTTATTTAAAAAGGACCCGAAGGTCCTTTTTCATTCATCTTTCTCTTATAAAATCTGTTAAGTTGCCTTTGTGCAGTAGCGCATAAAATCCGCCCCGCATGAAGCGTACCATATTTCTTGCCTGCATTTCCGCCTCTCTTTCTTCTGTCTCATGCTTGATCAGATAAAAGACCATATCAACCTGTAAATGAGAAAACCAGTGGATTGTATCAGCCGTAAATTCCGGCACTTCCTCATTGCTGCTTTTATCTCCGATTTTCTCTCCGGTTCCTTCTCCGATTCCTTCCCGAATCAGAGCCGCCACTGCTTTCCCCTGGGCGTCAATCTGCCCGATCAGCCGGTCAAAGAACGCAGCCACCGCCGGATGCTCCCTGTGGCCGAAGAGGATGGAACAGACTTTTCTATTCCGGTAATAATACCGCAGGAGCGCCAGGACTGCATTGACATCCTCTTCCTCTGCTTCCGGATTCAGAAGCTCTCTGCCGGCAGACGCACGCTCCCTCTCGTAATGCTCTCCCATGACAGCATCAATATGATCCGTAACCGGCTTTATGACATTTTCAAAAAGATCGTCTTTATCTCTAAAGGAAGCATACAGAGCTCCCGTAGTCACGCCCGCCCGGGTACAGATCCTCCTGAGGGATGATTTTTCAAACCCATATTCGGCAAATTCTTCTGTGGCTGCTTTTAAAAGAGCCGCTCTTGTCTCTTCCGGTATATTTCCTGCTTTTCTTGACATCAGATCACCCCGCTGTGGACATTGTTATAAATAACACCGTTATTTATTTTATACCGGATCTGCTTCTTTTTGTCAATCCTTCTTAACCGACTTCCGTAAACAACGGCGTGGAGTAATACCGATCCCCGGAATCCGGCAGCAGCGCCACAATCGTTTTCCCTTTATTCTCCGGTCTTCGCGCCAGTTCAACAGCTGCTCTCCGGCACAAAGCCTGCGCCGATTCCCTGAATCTTATGCTTTCCTGCCTTTCCTTCAGAGAGAACCGGAGAGCCTTCCGGTTCTACAGCCGCGATGCTTATATCCGGGTTCTGTTCTTTTAAGTATTCTCCGACTCCTGTGATCGTTCCGCCGGTTCCCACTCCTGCCACAAAAATATCGATTTTTCCGTCCGTATCACGCCAGATCTCCGGACCGGTACCTGATCTGTGCGCCGCCGGATTCGCAGGATTTTCAAACTGTCCGGGGATAAAGCTGTCCGGGATCTCTGCCGCCAGCTCCTGCGCCCTGGCAATAGCTCCTTTCATCCCCTTTGCCCCGTCCGTCAGCACCAGCTCTGCACCGTATGCCTTTAAAATATTTCTGCGCTCCACGCTCATAGTCTCCGGCATGGTCAGAATGATCCTGTAGCCTTTTGCCGCAGCGATTGCCGCAAGCCGCTCCTTCTAAATATAAATTTACTTGCAGATTTTTAGCCTGAATTTATATTCTGTCTGTACATATTGCCTTCTGAGAGTCTGCAGCATCACTCCGCTGCTTCAAACGCTGTGTCAAGCGCCGCGATCAGGTCGTCCGCCTTCTCGATTCCGACAGACAGCCGGATCGTATTCGGCCTGATCCCCTGCTCTTCCAGTTCCTGTGCCGTGCACTGGCTGTGAGTTGTTGTGGCCGGATGGATCACAAGTGATTTTACATCCGCCACATTTGCCAGCAGAGAAAAGATCGGCAGGTTATCAATAAATTTCTGTGCAGTCCCTGCGTCTCCCTTGATCTCAAAGGTAAAGATGGAGCCGCCGCCCTGCGGAAAATACTTTTCATACAGTGCATGGGTTGATTCGCTTTCCAGGGACGGGTGATGCACTGCCTCCACCTGCGGATGATTGGCCAGATATTTTACGACCTTCAGAGCATTTTCCACATGGCGCTCCACCCGAAGAGAGAGAGTCTCCAGTCCCTGCAGCAGAAGGAAAGCGTGGAACGGGGAAAGGGTAGCTCCTGTATCCCTCAAAAGGACTGCACGGATATATGTCGCAAAGGACGCTGCCGGAGCCGCATCTGTAAATGAAACACCGTGATAACTGGGATTCGGCTCTGAGATCCACGGATATTTTCCTGAACCTTTCCAGTCAAACCTGCCGCTGTCAATGATCACACCACCCAGAGCCGTGCCATGCCCGCCGATAAACTTTGTTGCTGAGTGCACCACGATATCCGCTCCGTGCTCAATCGGCCTCACCAGATACGGTGTGGCAAATGTAGAATCCACGACAAGCGGAATCCTGTGTTTATGGGCTAGCTCTGCAAGATTTTCCAGATCCGCCACATTGGAATTCGGATTTCCCAGCGTTTCTACAAAGATTGCTTTCGTATTTTCCTGAATTGCCCTTTCAAATGCGCCCTCTTCTTCCGGATTCACAAATGTTGCCGTGATCCCGCCTGTAAGCGGCAGCGTATGAGCCAGAAGATTGTAGGATCCTCCATATATCGTCTTAGAAGCAACAATGTGTTCGCCGGCCTTTGCCAGTGCCTGAAATGTATAGGTAATGGCCGCGGCTCCCGAAGCTGTTGCAAGAGCTGCCGTGCCGCCCTCCAGAGCCGCAATTCTCTGCTCAAATGCATCCTCCGTCGGATTCGTCAGTCTCCCGTATATGTTTCCCGAATCCTTCAGAGCGAAGCGGTCCGCCGCATGCTGACAGTCATCAAACACGAAAGATGCTGATGCATAGATCGGAACTGCTCTTGCCCCTGTTGCCGGATCCGGCTGCTCCTGCCCGATATGTACCTGTTTTGTCTCAAAGCTCCAGTTCTGTGAATTTCTGATGTCTGTCATGCCAGTCTCCTCCATTTTCGTTCAATCGTATATTAAAACGATTATCGATGTATTATAGTTCTTTTTGCTGCTGGATTCATCCTATCACAGTATATGTATTCCTGCTAATACGCAAAAAAAATATCCGGTTATAGGTTCATCCTATAACCGGGCTCTTCTTACATAAAATTGATATCTATTTTCTTGAGCTTTTCATACAGCGCTTCCGCATCCGTAGTTTCTTCTTTGATATTGTCCATCTCTATCCGGATTTCCTGCATCGTCTCATCTATGTGCGCGATCTCATCTGCGCACTCTTTCAGACGGGCGATCACCTTCTCCGCATGTTCCACTTTTTTCTTGTATTTGATCTGATGCTCCAGACTCGCCCAGAAATCCATGGCAATGGTCCGGATCTGTACCTCCGCCTTTACTTCTTTCATAGACTCCGCAAAGAAGATCGGGACACTGACAATCAGATGAAGGCTGCGGTAGCCGTTCGGTTTCGGGCTGCTGATATAGTCTTTTCTCCTGATCAGCCGGATATCGTCCTGCTTTGTCAGCGCATCTGCCAGGAGATAAATATCATCAATATAGGAACATATCACCCGGATCCCGGCAATGTCGTTCAGGTTGTTCTCAATGTTCTCCCTTGTAGGAGGTATTCCCATCCTCGCCATCTTCTCAAGAATGCTTGTCTGACTCTTCAGCCGCGTCTCAATCGAGCTGATCGGGTTTCTCTTGTATCTGACCTCAAATTCCGTATCCAGGACCTCAAACTTTGTATTGATCTCCTTGATCGCGCAGGCATATCCCATCATAAGTTCTTTATAATCGAGAACACCGTCCAGAAGGTCCATTGCCTGCCCCATGATAAGATTTGTTCCGGCTCCTTCGGCAAGCTGAAGCCAGTTCTTTTTTTCCATTGTTTCCTCCGTTCCGGCAGCATATCTGCTGTCTGTCTGATTCTGTACTCTGTTACTATTTTAGCGCATGAAACCGGAAGGCTCAATTAAATTACTCTAAAAAAATATTAACTGTCTCTTTTTAATTGCTGTTGATATATATTTTCTCGCCTGTAACCGTACTCTTCATTTTGGGAAAGAACTGCTGCAGGGTCTGGTCTGTAAAACATCTGTCCAGTATATACTCTATATGGTTCTCTGCCGGTTTCTGCTGCTGCCGTTCATGCATCCGCAAAAGCGCGGCGCCTGCGGCTGTACACTTCACGAAAATCCAGGCCGGATGGTTCCATCTGTTATTCACCGTAAGGAGATGCAGAAGCACTCCGCCAAATCCCCATACACAGCTGATCGGAAAGAACAAGTCGCTGGTCCGGCTGGTAAAATCCTTCTGCCTTCAGCCATTCAGCCTCGGGATTCTTCCATATACTCTGTCCCCGGTATCCTTACCTTTTTGGAATGGCAGAACCAGAGGCAGTCAAGAACAAGAGCATCATACCAGTCAATAATCAGCCAGATCACATAGGAATCCCGGAATCCTTCCCAGAACGTATCTGCTCCATTAAACTGTTTCAGGATAAAAGTGAAGGCGAACACAAAAACAAGCAGGGCGGCTCCCTTCCGAATGATGTCCGCCCTGGTAAAACGCTGTTCTCTTTTCTCGATCAAGCCCGACTCAATACATTTCTCCCGTATGGCCGGGGGATAATCCCCCACTGATGTGAGGGGATTTTTCAGTGTCAGAGGCACGATCAGGATTGTGAATAACAGGATTCCGATCAGGCTTTCTATAATGATTATCATATTCACTTCACCTTCAGTCTCACATAAAAACTTCTCGTTCTCCTAAATCATAATGTCAGTCTCCCAATGCCAGATGGATCATTTTGACCATTCCAAACCGATCCGAGACATCTATGCTGATTTTTGTAATCAATTTTAACCCGTTTCGTTTGATAAACCCGTAGTACGGTTCATCCGCCAACACTCTGGCATTGCCGCCCAAGGCGGAAACCAGAGCATTCGCTGCAAGATACGTTTCCCGCTCCGGTTCCGGCAACAGCCTGCGCCGGTATTTGATCACATCCGGAAGATCCACAGCATACCAGCGGGTTTGCCCATTATCATTTCGGTCATACGTTGTCTCCAGACCGCACCCCAGCTGCACGATAGCGCCATCCGGCCTGCGCTTCAGGAAATCCCGAATATGCCGGTCCATATTGGCAGAACGGGATGCAGAAGCCAGCAGCGTATATTGGCTCTGTTTTCCTTTTTCCATCAGCCCGGAAGGCAACTTTTCTTTTAATGAAAGCGCCTTTTTATCATATAAAATTTGCGGATGCATTTCACTGGCATAAATCCTTCCCAGCATAGGGATAAACATCGTATCTTCCACCGTACCAAATCCAGACATAATCCCACCTCACTTTCTTCCCACCAGCATCCTCGACTCGCCCAGCATCATCATGGCCGCCCGGCGGTGTGAGCCGAATACTTCTCTGGCGGTGTCGATCAGGCGCACTTCCTCGTATCCCATATCCCGGAGTTTCTGCGCAAACGTCTCCATATCCCCGTACATCCTCGGTTTCATGTCATCGTTGAGGGCGAAGACGCCGCCCTTTTTCAGCACCCGCAGTGTCTCCAGCAGCAGTTCCTGTTTATCCGCCCCGGTAATATTGTGATAAACATAATTGCTCACCACAGCGTCAAAAGATTCATCCGGGAAATCCAGCTTATTGGCATCGCCATGGCAGAAAGTACACCGGTCCCCTGCCCCTTCACTGGCTGCATTTTTCTCGCAGAGAGCCTGACTGTAATTGTAAACTGCATCCCAGTAATCAATTCCAACAACCTTTGTCTCCAGCCATGTCAGAGCTGCGCGGATGGATAATGCCCCTGAGCCGCAGCCTACATCCAACAGTGTACCACTTCCGTCATAATCCAGATATGAAAGTATAGTTTGGTGTACTCGCTCCATCATGCCGCCTCCGCCAAAGGCATACTGCCGCCGGATCCATGTGATCCAGCCAAGAAGCGCCAGAAGCCCCGCCACGATGATCATAAACAGGATGCCCAGAGCAGAAATATGGAACACAGCAAATGACAGTACCGCCAGAAGCGCTGCCAGGGCCGTCAGCCCGCCCACCATATAAAACACCGGATTTGACATCCAGCTTCCATAGTCTTCACCGTGAGTGCCAAGATAAATTACATTCTGAGATTTGCCACGCTGATCAGTCATAAGTACCCTCCTTTCCTTTTCAACAGATTTAATCCTCGTTACTATAGGCGTATCGACAATACTCCCAGCCCTGCCTGGAGCGAAGCCATCACCGGGCAAAGGATCAGCGGCCACTGCAATAGATGTTCCGGCGCATCCTTGATAACTGATGGAGGATAACAGGGAAACATCAAACGTGGGTTATATATCGCTACAGCCACAGCGAACAGATTAAAACAGACTCCCATCATAATCCCATCCAAAACCATGCGTATCCAGTTCACTTTGCTTCCTCCCTCCGCAATATCCTTATCCGGCTTTATTCTTTGTCAAATTCTATCCGCACGATCTGCAAATGCAGCGGCCCATCGGCAATTTTAGCCATCAGGCGGTGAACGGGGTTGACGCCGGGCCCGGCCAGTTTCTGATATCCCTCCATATATCCGCGGCTGGAAACCTTTGAATTCTCTGCCCAGTCACCCAGCTCCTCCTCTGCATGTGCCACTGCAAAATAGGCTCCCACATCCTGGATGTCTGCCTGTTTCACCCATGTTTTCAGCATCAGCTTTACTGCTGTTTTTCCGGCAGCATCAAAAACCAGTCTCCCACCGGGAAAGCGCCCGGACATGGCAGCAACCATCGCCCGGACTGTCTCTGTCTGAAAATAATAAAACACTCCTGCAGCAAACAGCACGGTTCCTTCTTTCGGGTCACTGTCAATCGCAGCCATCCATGCAGGATCATTCAGATCCAACGCCAGATTTTTCTCCCGCTCTCCTGCCGGAAGCAGACTGTTTCTTACCTTGATGACATCCGGCAGATCAATATTATATATTTTGCAGCTGCCATTATCACAGGTTCGTCCGGTGCAGTCCAGTCCACAGCCAAGATTGACCACAGCAGCATTTGGATGGGACCGCAGATAATCCCTTACTTCCCAGACCATATCCATCTGCCGCATCGCTGTTTCCATTGCTCCGAACTCCTGCATCATCCCGGCCGACTTTTTCTCTAACTCAGAGAAATCGTAATCAATACGTTCCATCAATCCGGCTGCGTTCTTATCCTGAAACAGATGCGGATACCTCTGAGAACACAACCACCGCCCATACAATGGGATGACCAGCGTTTCCCGCACTGTGTTTTTCTCTATTTTGTATTTTTTCATTGCTGCTCCTCGGAATATAACAATAAATTTAAGCTAGTTCTATAAGTTTATCATAGTTAGTTTTAACTAACTTGTCAAGAAATCACTCC
Organism: Candidatus Mediterraneibacter norwichensis; assembly: GCA_019112765.1. Lineage (GTDB taxonomy): Bacteria > Bacillota > Clostridia > Lachnospirales > Lachnospiraceae > Mediterraneibacter > Mediterraneibacter norwichensis. The sequence goes on from DXIU01000006.1 coordinate 8,985, forward strand.
CTGCTGATGACATTTCCGGCAGGACACTCCAATCAGAGGAAATTTGCCGCAGCATTGCGCCCCACATTTCCCGCATTGACCTCATAAGCCGCGATCTTTCCTTCGGGGTTGACGATAAATGTCCCCCTCTCTGCTACCCCATCCGCCCAGCACGTCTTCCTTTTTTACTTCTTTAAATACGTTATTATGATAAGCCTGCACACAGAACTCGCCGATTTCTTTGTTGATTAATGACATAATTAAAACCTCCTTAAAATATTACTGGTTAGTTATAACTAATCAAATTGTAATCATAGAATTCAGCTTTGTTAACAACAATATGTTAATAATAATAACTTTTATCGATTTATGATTCTTTTCTGAATTCTTTGTCTCCCCTATTGACATATATTACAAAAACATTTATAATCATAACAGTGTTTTAAAACAGTGTTATGAATTATTGAAAGGAAATGGCCCCGCTATGGCAAAACAGATCGAAGGCGTATACGAAGCGATACTCTCCTGCGCCAAAAAGGAATTTTTAGAGAAAGGCTACAAAGATGCTTCCCTGCGGGTCATCGCGCAGGAGGCCGGCACAAGCACCGGTTCTATATATACCCGCTTCGGTGATAAAGAAGGGCTTTTTGAGGCGATCGTCGCCCCTGCCGCGGATCAGCTCACAGAGATGTTTTTAGAGATACAGGAGAATTTCCATAACCTGAATGAAGATACCCAGCAGGCCGAAATGGGAAGCTATACGGCAGATTCTCAGCTTGGCATGCTGGATTTTATCTACGACCATTTCGATGAGTTCTGTCTTCTCCTGGACTGCGCACAGGGCACCCGTTTTTCTGCTTTTCTGGATAAGCTGGTAGATATCGAAGTGGAATACACTTATAAATATATGGAAGTCATCGGCTGTGAAAGCGTGAAATCCGGACTGATCACCGAAGATTTTATCCATATCGTCACGACCGCCTATTTCAACGGCATGTTTGAGGTCGTGCGGCACCGGATGAACAAGTCGGATGCGGTAAAATACATCCGTCTCCTCAACAACTATCACATGCAGGGATTTACCACCATCTTCAACCCGGAGTGCGAAGTTCCGGAGACCACTGACACTGGGCGCACTGCCGGTTTCTGAGTAAAGTGCGAGCAGTAACCACCGGTAATCAGACCGTTTCCTGTCCGGTACCGCAGGCAGCGGTCTTTTTATAAAATATATGGTTAGTGATTTCTAACTCTAAAAAGGAGGAATTCTTATGCAGGAAAAAAGTCCTATGCTCCGGCTGTGGGAGCTTGGGGAACAATATCACGGAGGTCTGATACGCGCGGTCCTTTCCGCGTCCGTCGGCGTTTTATGCGGCTTACTGCCGTATTTTGCGGCAGCACAGATCATCATAGGTCTCATCCGTTCTGAACAGGACACTTCATTTTATCTGTTCTGGTGCTGTCTGGCACTGGGAGGCTACATCCTGCGGGCGGTTCTTTATGCGCTGGCGCTCTCCATGTCGCACAAAGCGACTTTTGCTATTTTGAAAAATATCCGGGAGCGTATCCTTGCCAAGCTTCCAAAGCTTCCACTGGGAACCGTCATGGATACTCCCAGCGGACAGATGAAACAGATCATCGTGGATCAGGTTGAAAGTATGGAGCGTCCTCTTGCACACCTGCTGCCGGAGATGACGTCAAATATACTGGCTCCGGTGTGCATCCTGATCTATCTCTTTGTCCTTGACTGGAGGATGGCACTGCTCTCTCTTGTCTCCATTCCTGTCGGCATGGCGTTCATGATGGCCGTGATGGCAAATTACGGGAAACAGTATGAAGGGTCTGTCAAGGTTACGCAGGAAATGAACTCCACCATCGTAGAATATATCGGCGGTATTGAGGTGATCAAGGCATTCAATCAGGGGAAGAATTCCTATGCGAAATTTTCTCAGCGTGTTCTGGCAAACGCATCCTACTTCTATCACTGGATGAAGAGCTGTCAGCTCCCGGTGTCCATTTCCCGGACACTGGCGCCCACAACACTGATCACTATTCTTCCCGCGGGCTGGATCATGTATCTGGGCGGCTCCCTGGATATCGAGACTTTTATTACTGTTATCATCCTCTCCCTGGGCATTGCCGGACCTCTGCTTGCCGCCATGGATTTCGTGGACAGCCTGGCAAAGGTCGGGACCATCGTAAGTGAAGTTGACTCCATCCTGAACAGCGAAGAACAGAAGCACGGCCTGACGCCGGTATCTTTCAGTTCTGAGGATATCCGGCTGGATCATGTGTCTTTCGGCTATCACGCGGATCAGGAGATCCTGCATGACGTTTCTCTCTCCATCCCTGCAGGAACCATGACCGCGTTTGTCGGTCCGTCAGGCAGTGGAAAATCAACGATTGCAAAGCTGATCGCCGGGTTCTGGGATGTAAAAAAAGGCAGGATCACGCTGGGCGGACATGACTTGAAGGATATCCCGCTTCGCCAGCTCTATGAACAGACTGCGTTCGTCTCTCAGGACAACTATCTGTTTAATGAATCTGTAAGGGATAACATCCGCATGGGAAAACCCGGAGCAGACGATGCCCAAGTAGAAGCCGCGGCAAAAGCTGCAGGCTGTGATTCTTTCATAAGGAAGCTGGAGAACAGCTACGATACCGTGGTCGGCGGAGGAGGCGCCCATCTCTCCGGCGGGGAACGCCAGAGGATCGCCATCGCGCGGGCTATGCTGAAAGACGCGCCCATCGTGATTCTGGACGAAGCCACCGCATACATTGATCCCGAAAATGAGGCGGTCGTCCAGAAAGCTGTGGCAAAACTGGTAAAAGGGAAGACTGTGATCGTCATTGCCCACCGCCTCTCTACCATTACGGACGCGGACCGGATCTTTGTCGTGGCAGACGGACGGATCTCTGCATCCGGAACACATGAGGAACTCTTAAAGCAAAGTGCAATGTACCACGAAATGTGGCAGGCACATATCGGAGCAAAGGATGGTGATGCAGCATGATCGCAGTATTGAAAAAACTTTATCGGTTTGCGGGAGAGGAACAGAAAAATATCAACAAGTCGATTTTCTGGGGCTTCTTTTACGCAGTATTCCACATGTTCCAGGTCGGGGCAATCTATTTTATAGTGCTTGCGCTTACCGCTGGGGACAGAACATACCATGCGGCATGGACCGCTCTCCTTCTGCTCATTGCAAGCATAGCCGGAAGAGCCGTCATCAACCGCTTCACTCAGCTTCAGCAGACCCACGCAGGATACTTCATGGTCGCAAATAAAAGAATCGCCATAGGCGACAAACTGAAACGAATTCCCATGGGGTATTTTAATGCAAAGAGCCTTGGCGAAATTACCGGGATTTCCACCACCGTGCTTGACGTCGTAGAAAGCAATGGACCTGTTGTTCTTGTCAACATCCTCAGTGGTTTTATCAATTCCATTGTATTTCTCCTCTGCGTATTCGGATTCGACTGGCGTATAGGGCTTCTTGCCCTTGCGGGCACAGTACTCTACCTGCTCATCACTTCCGCCATGGAGAAAAAATCTGCCCGGGTGACGCCCCGCCGTCAGGAGTCCGAGGCTCAGCTTGTAGACGCCGTGCTGGAACAGATCCAGGGCATGAGCGTGATCAAATCCTTTAATCTGACCGGGAAAGGCGACCGTCGGGTCAGGGAAGCACTGGAATATAACCGGAAAAGCAACCTCGACATTGAGCGCCTCTTCACCCCTTACATGGTCGCCCAGGAATTAAGCCTGCATCTGTTTTCCGTACTGATCATGGGAGCCGGGATCATTTTTGGCCTGAACGGGAGTATGACGCTTTCTGATGCGCTGATGACCGTTGTCATCTCCTTTTTAGTCTTTTCACAGATCCAGTCAACAGGAAGTGCGGTATCCCTGCTGCGTGTCGTCGGAAGTTCCATTGCCCATGCGGATCAGATCGACGAGATCCCGGAAATGGACAGCACAGGAAGACCGGTATATCCCAAAAAGCATGACATTTCTTTCGATCATGTTGACTTCTCTTATGATAAGAGACCGATCCTGAAAAATGTTAACGTGACGATACCAGATCGCACCACCACTGCCATTATAGGCCCCAGCGGTTCCGGAAAAACCACCCTGTGCAGTCTGATCGCCCGGTTCTGGGATGTGGACAGCGGCTCGATTCGTATCGGCAGCACAGATATCCGGGAGTATACACTGGAATCCCTTATGGACCAGATCAGCATGGTATTCCAGAACGTATATCTCTTTGCGGACACGATCGAGAACAATATCAGATTCGGAAAGCCGGACGCCACACACGAGCAGGTTGTCGCCGCGGCGAAAAAAGCGTGCTGCCATGATTTTATCTCCGCTCTGGCGGACGGCTATGACACGGTGATCGGGGAAGGCGGTGCCACACTGTCCGGCGGGGAAAAACAGCGCATCTCCATTGCACGGGCCATACTGAAAAACGCACCTGTCATTATCTTTGACGAAGCGACCGCAAATGTTGATCCCGAGAATGAGGATAAACTGCAGAAAGCCATGGAAGAACTGATGCGTAACAAGACGATCCTGATGATCGCCCACCGGCTGAAGACCGTACAGAAAGCGGACCAGATCCTCGTACTTGACGAGGGACGGATTGTGCAGAAAGGTACCCATGAAGAGCTCAAGGATACGCCCGGGATCTATCGGGATTTTCTGGAAGTCAGGAAAGAAGCCGCGGGGTGGAAGCTGTAATCGCCGGAATGTTCACAGGGCTGTCGCGTCTACCTGCTTGTTAAGATACTGTTGAAAATGACAGCCCATTTATCGCAGCATAATCAAAATAGAGCCGAACGGCTAAATTATTTATTAATTTTAGAAATCAGGCCGTTCGGCTAAAAAAGAAAAGAAGTCAGTACATCCTGGCCGCAATCAGTGTCCGGCAATTTCCTGAAGCATCTGAAGCGTACTGTCCAGATTTTCACTGTGCCAGTTTCCCTCAGTCAGGCTGCCTCCCAGCATTCCTGAACTGCGCAGGGCACTCAGTTCTTTCTGCTGTGCTGACAGTGTTATAACGTCTTTCTCTGTCCGGATTGTAATGTGATAATTCAGCGCTGCGTCTTTTATTTCCACATCCATAATTTCAGAAAAAGGAATAACCAGCGCCGCGTCTTTTTTCAGGCCCCAGTCCAGCCTGCCAAAGGAAACAAGAACAAGCTCATCCCGACAGATCTGCAGGGCAAAAAACTCTGTACTTACCCCCAGAAATCTGACAATGGCATCACTTAAATTCGCCGGAGCATAAGATACAATAATACTCTTATTCTCAATCGGTTCAAAACCGGCTTCTCTGATAATTTCCCATACTTTCGCTTCTTTTGCCATACTGCAAAACCTCCTTCATTCAGATGATATTATATTTTTGCATATCTCTCTGACCAAAGGAGGTTTTTTGCCTGAAATGCCCGTTTCGTGCCTGAATGTCCCGGAATAACTTACGCATTGAGCAGACTCATTAATTCATACTTTGCTTTACGGGAGAAGGGACATTCTTCCCCGTTCGTAAAGATAATCTTCATTTCCTTTATATCCAGCAGTCTGATCCTCTGTGTATTTACCAGATACGCGCGATGTACACGCATAAATTTTCCGCTCATGGTTTTCTGCAGTTCCCGGATGCTTCCCGTAAAATCCATATTTTCTTTTAATCCGTGCAGAATAATGCGGTGGCTTTTTCCGCCGGTTTCAAAGTAAATAATTTCGTCAACCGGAATATGCCGGACTGTATCCATGAATTTAACCGTAAAATATTCCCCGTCCTCTCCCTGTTCTTCTTTAAGGCGATCTTTAATAATTTCAAGACATTTCCTGATGCCCCGGAACATTTCCTCTCTGCCATCTTTCACAATATAATCCAGCGCTTCCAGCTTATACCGGAATGTATCAAAAGCCAGTTCACCGTAAGCTGTAACATAAATAAGAAAGCCCCGCGGATCCAGCTTTCTGACCGCCTGTCCCAGTGTAAATCCCGTATATCGATCATTCTTCAGATCAACGTCCAGAAAGAAAATACCCCGCTTCCCGTTTTTCGCAGCGGCGTCCAGCACTTCTTCCGGGCTGCCGCTGTCACAGATGATCTTCATATCATAACCAGAAATCAGAATTTCTTTTTCCAGTTCTTTTCTTATCTCCCTGCGGACTGCCGCTTCATCATCACATAAATATATAGGAATCATATTCTTCTCTCTCCTGTTCCGATATTGAGTTCCTGAACAAACAGGCCGTCCTCCTCATATGACCGTGAAGAGACGTTATCATATGACTCGACTATGCGCCGCAGACTTGCAAGACCTATCCCTCTTCCCGGTCCTTTTGTAGAATATCCGTTCTTCCATATTTTCGAGAGGGGCACCGGTTCTTTAACCGGATTTCGAATGATAATACTTACTCCTGATTCATCCCCACAAAACAATGCCGTCACTTTACAGTGCTTTTTATCTTCCGAGGATTCCATGGATTTCTGAAGGAAAGCTTCCGTTTCTTCCATCGCATTATCCAGAAGAATCCCTGCTGCCCTGCACAGATCCCCCGCCGGAATATCGACCTCTGTAATGGCAGCCGGCGCTTCCAGCCGGAAAGGAATTCCCCGCTGTTCCATTTCGGATACTTTAACAGCAATCAGACCCTTCAACTCTGTTACCTGAATATTGCCGAGCTGGGAAATCTGAAATATCTTCTCCCCCATTTTCTTTTCAAAATCTCCCGTCACTTCAGAAATAAATGTCTGAACCGCCTTCAGGTCGCCCTCATCAGCCTGAATCCGGATTCCCGCCATCCTGTTCTTAAAATCATGCCGGAAAACTCTCACATCACGCTGGACACTTTCAAGACTCTGTATATACATTTTCTGCTGCTCCAGACTGGCCTGCTGCTCCTGAAGCTGTTTCTTCTGTATGCCGCAGCGGAATGTATCGTTCAGAACCCCCATAACAAGCAGCAGAAACAGAAGGGAAATCATTGGATTGCTGTTATTCAGCACCAGGCGTTCGTTTGCAATCTCAACACTCAGTATTTTCAGAACCGGCAGCAGAATAATAACCGCTTTCCAGAGATAATTTTTTCTGTCCGCTGAAAGGAAACCGTTATATACTTCATGGAGCCGGAGCTTTAATATAATACCGGATACAATTATTCCGAGAAGCAGAATTTCTGCTATGGAGCTCACCATGTACATCATCAGCTCACCGGGAATACTCAGATCAAAATTTCCCCGGATAAAAAAGCCTCCTAGTTCCTCCAGCGTGCCGTACAAAAATACTGTCATTGCCCCGGTAAGCAAAGACTTTTCCCAGCACAGCCGGTATGCGGTATGCAGAACGAGGGTCCATCCCGCACTCTCGAGAAAACTGACTATCACTACAAAGAACACATTGCCGAACAGGTTTTTCATAAAAAATACTGAAGAAGGCAAAACGATAATCAGACAGTATGGTATAAACATCAGGCCTGCCATTTTCAGCGAAGGTTTCTGCTTTATCAGAGCATATGTTAGAATAATACAGCAGATATATTCCGATAAAACAAGTGGAATATTCAGTAAAAAGACAATTGCATAGGTATATTCCATGTCCATAATCTCCAAACAATAAATATAAAAAGTAGTTTTATCAAATCATTCATGGTCTGTAAAGCCTTGTTTATTATACCGTATCCAAATCCCTCTGAAAAGATATTTATAAAGCTCCGGAAGACAGTATAATCCTCCGGAGCTTTTTCCTTTCCTATAACTTATCAGTTTATTTCCGCCTGCTTTCCTCCTTTATGTCCTACGACACTCTCCCGCTGTCCATCTCATACACCACATCCGCCAGGTTCATGGTAGATTTTCTGTGTGACACCAGCAGCACGGTCTTATCTCCCTTTCCCTCTTTCAGAGATTTCAGGATAATCCCTTCATTCAGGGAATCCAGATTGCTGGTAGGTTCATCCAGAAGAATAAAGGGCGCGTCGTGGAGGAAGGCGCGGGCGATTCCGATCCGCTGCTTCTCGCCGCCGGAAAGCGTATCTCCCAGCTCGCCGACTTCCGTATCATACCCATCCGGAAGTGTCATAATAAAGTCATGGATGGACGCCTTCTTTGCCGCCTCCATAATCTCCTCTCTGGACGCCCCCGGTTTTCCGACAGCGATATTATTTGCAATGGAATCGTGGAACAGGCAGGTCTCCTGGGTTACATAGGATTCCATTTCCCGCAGATCGGAGGTATTGATTCCCCGCACGTCTCTTCCCGAGATCAGGATCTGTCCGCCCTGCACGTCCCAGAACCGCATGAGAAGTTTCAGAAGGGTGGACTTGCCGGAGCCGCTGGCGCCGTGGATGCCGACAACCTTTCCCTTCGGTATTTTTATGGAATAATCTTTCAGAATCTGTTCCTCTTCATATGCGAAATCAACATTGTCCGCCGCCGCGTCGGTAAAGGAAACACTGCCTGCTCCTATCACTTCCTCTACCTGAGGCTCCTCTTCCAGAATGGACAGCACGCGTTCGCCGCTGGCCAGGGTCTGGTTCAGATTATTGGACAGACTGGCAAGAGCAGTCACCGGGCCGAAGGAACCCATCATGGCGATGGTTCCCACAAGCATCCCTGTAAGATCTACCCTGCCCGTCTGCTTCAGTCCGATCATCAGAAAGAGCATGGCAAAGGAGAACAGCAGGATCACCAGATTCGTCACAGATCTCTGGGAAGCTTCCAGCCGGTTCAGACTTTTCTGCATCTCGCCCAGCTGACCGGACCGCTCCCTCATCTCTTTTCTTCTTTTCTCCCCCTGGCGGTACTGAATTGTCTCGTCCAGTCCCCGCAGGGAATCAAGAATAAAACTGTTCAGTTCCCCGAACGCATTCCGGAATTCCATCCCCCGGTCTCCTCCCCTGCTTCCGAAAAACAGCGGGATTACCGCGCCTACTGCCGCATATCCTGCCAGAGCAAGGACTCCTGCCGCCACAGAGAACTGTCCGATAAACAGAACCATCACAAGAGAGGTCAGCACTGCAATGGCAATCGGTGAAATCGTATGGGCGTAGAAAACTTCCAGCAGTTCAATATCTGAAGTAATCACTGAGATCAGATTGCCCTTGTCCCGGCCTTCCAGCTTTGCCGGGCACAGCTTCCGCAGCGCCGCGAACACTTTATGCCGGATAATCGCCAGCAGTTTGAACGCTATAAAATGATTGCAGTACTGTTCCCCGTAATGAAGGATTCCCCGCATTACAGCCATTACAATCAGAGCGGCAAACAATGTCCGGGGCTGTGCGCCCAGCAGGATTCCCGCCTCAGCCGCGTCAAACTGCAGACCAAGGGCTTCCATAACCGGATCCAGCAGAATATGCATCAGACCGTATCCCGCCGCAATAGTAAGGAAAATTGCGCACAGATATCCGAGAGTTCCCAGGATAATTGCCAGGAGAATCACCGGAAGCAGGGGTCTGACCAGCCCGATCAGCTGTCCCATAATACGGATGCCGCTTCTTCTCTTATGAGAGCTTCTTTCCGCGGACTGTCCCGTTCTCTTCTCTGTCCGCTGTGCTGCCGTCATTGCGCTGCTCATACTGCCGCCTCCTTTCCATACTGTTCCAGTTCCATCTGAGACCGGTACAGCTTCGCGTATTCTCCATTCTGCCGGATCAGCTGGTCATGAGCGCCGCTTTCGGCCACGCATCCGTCTTTCATCATATAGATCCGGTCGGACTTCACCACATTTGCCAGACGATGGGAAATCAGAAGTATTGTCTTTGTCTCTGCCAGCTGATGAATCACATCCATGATCATCTCTTCGCTCTCTGCATCAATATTGGATGTGGCCTCGTCAAAAATATAGACCGGCGTATCGTGCAGCAGCGCCCGGGCAATGGCAAGCCTCTGGCACTGTCCGCCGGAGAAGTTGCTCCCTTTCTCCAGAATGGGCGTCTGCAGGCCCTGCTGGGACCGGAGAAATCCCCACAGATTTACTTTCATAAGCGCCTCTTTCATCTCCTCTTCCGAGGCGTCCGGACTGCCCATCCGCAGATTGTCCTCCACCGTTCCTTTGAACAGATAGCTGTTGTGGCTGACCAGGGTGATCTGATCCATCAGACTCTCCTCCTGAATATCCGAAAGCTCTTTCCCTTCTATTGTCACGCTTCCCGAATACCCCTGATTTCTGCCCATAAGTATTGCGGCAGCCGTGCTTTTGCCGCAGCCGGAAGCACCGACGATGGAAGTGAAACTTCCTGCCGGGAACTCCATATCAACACCTTTTAATATCTCCCGGTCTGCCTCATAGGAAAAATGTACTCCGGAAAACTCGATATCCATCTCCATGCCGTCCAGCCATTCGGATTTCGGCTCCGGTTCCGGCAGATCCAGCAGAGCAAAGATTTTATCGCTTGCCGCCATGCCGTTCATGGCAATATGGAAAAAGGAGCCAAGAAGACGCAGAGGAATAAAAAATTCCGCCGCCAGCAGAATCAGCATCAGCGCTCCGTGGACGCTTAAATTTCCTTTCGTAAATTCGGAAAGAGTCACAATCATTCCCACTGCGGCTCCTCCGTAGGCGATAATATCCATCACACTGGTGGAATTCAGCTGCATGGTCAGTACTTTCATGGTGATCTGCCGGAACTTCTGGGATTCCTCGTCCATCTCCTCTGCTTTTTTCTCATCTGACCGGTAAATCTTAAGGGTCGTCAGTCCCTGCAGATTCTCCAGGAAGCTGTCTCCCAGTTCTGTATAGATTCCCCAGTATTTATTCAGCAGACGTCTGGCAATTTTCTGGACCGCAACAATGGAAACAGGAATCAGAGGTACACAGATCAGCAGCACAAGACTGGCCTTCCAGTTTATAAAAGACAGCACCGCGAACAGAGTTACCGGCGCCAGCAGACTGTAAAACAGCTGAGACAGATATTTTCCAAAATAAGTTTCCAGCTGTTCCACTCCTTCCGCCGCCATCTGCACAACTTCGGAGGTGGTCACCTTCTCCCGGTACGCCGCTCCCAGACGGAGCAGTTTACTGTAAATCCGGTCTCTCAGGATCCTCTTTACATCCACGCCGGCCCGGTAGGATGCGTAAGACGCCCGCCTGTCGCAGAAAAACCGAAGCGCCATGGCAGTCACTGCGAGCGCTCCGTAACTCACTCCCGTCTGCCGCGTCACTTCCCAAAACAGCGCCTGTTCCAGAAGGACAGACGCGCAGTAGATCATCAGAATCTGGCAGAGCAGGGCCAGCCACTGCCAGACTACCTGATATATAATATATTTTTTTGCGTGGGACAGAAGTCCCACCAGTCTTTTCTTAATCATACAATCCCTTCCTGCCTCTGCTTTTTCTTTTCTCTCATACTGCACACCACATGCCATATAGCCATCACCGGGTGGTACAGCAGCATCCGGGATCCGGAAAACCACATACTGTTCTTTTTTCCGCTTCTTTTCAATATTCTGCATTTATCTTTCTGTTTTTACTGTTCTGACTCTTCCGAAAAAATAAATCAGATGACATACCCACACAATAGCAATGCAGATCCGTCCCGCCGGAACTCTGCTCATCATAATAAATCCCACAGCCATTACAACGGTCACGGTTCCTACAATGCGCAGCTTCGTTCCCATTGTCATGGCTCTTTGTTTCACAAAACTGTCCAGATGTTTCTGATACAGCCCGGTTCCTGTAAACCAGTCGTGAAGCTTTCTCGAGCTTTTCGCAAAGCAGAACACAGTTGCCATATAGAAAGGCACTGTAGGCAGAATCGGCAGAACGACTCCTAAAGTGCCCAGTCCCAGACAGATAAATCCCATCACAATCCAGAAGATCCGCAGCGGATTTCTCCTGTTCATCCTTCATTAACCTCCCTTCTCTGCATCCCGGAGAACCGGCGGGCGGCTCCGGCAGAAATGGTATTTCTGCATTTCCCGGAGAAGCCGCCTGCCCCCGGCTGTGTACCTCATACAGTCAGTACGAATTTTTCTCCTTCTACTTCTGTTACCCCAAGTGTGATTCCGTACAGTTCACGGATGCTTTCCGGCGTAATAATCTCATCCGGAGCTCCCTCCGCTGCCACATGTCCGTCTTTCAGACCGATAATCCTGTCTGAATAGTGGATAGCCTGATTCATATCATGGAGTACCATAATAATCGTAATCCCGTATTCCCTGTTCAGCTTCTGCACCAGCTTCAGGATCTCGATCTGATATCGGATATCCAGATACGTGGTCGGTTCATCCAGAAACAGAATCTTTGTATTCTGGGCAAGCGCCATGGCGATCCAGACTCTCTGCCGCTGGCCGCCGGAAAGACGGCTGATCTCCCGGTCCCTGTATTTTTCTGTATTGGTTACTTCCATTGCCCACCGGATCTGTCTCTCATCCGCTTCACTGCGGCCCTGCATCAGTTTCATATAAGGAGTTCTGCCGAAGGATACCAGACGCTCTGCCGTGATGTCGTCCGCCGAAGAGTTGTACTGGTGCACAATAGATACTTTTCTCGCAAATTCTTTCAGCGCAAGATTCTGAATATTCTTCCCCCGCAGGAAAATATTTCCTTTTCCCGGATAAAGATTCCGGGTCATCAGATTAAACAGCGTGGATTTCCCGCATCCGTTTGCCCCCATGATCGTCGTAATCTTTCCTTCCTCTATCTGAAAAGAAGTATCCTTAAGCACCCAATTCTTTCCATAGGAAAAGGACAGATTCCGCACTTCCATGGCAGGCTTCTTATTTCCTTCATGCTGCATACTTCTTTGACCTCCTTAACAGAATAATAAAGAACGGGCCTCCGATCACACTCATAATAATTAAGGCAGACACTTCGTAGGGCGCCGCCACCGTTCTGCCGATGGTATCTGCCAGCAGAAATGTAAAGGCGCCCGCCAGCATGGAAAAGGGTACCAGCGCCCGGTGGTCGCTTCCCACAAGAATTCTTCCGATATGAGGCACGATCAGTCCCAGAAAACTGATGGCTCCCGCCACCGCTGTAGAAATACTGGCCAGCAGTACTGCAATCAGAGAAATCAGGATGCGCATCAGATTCACATTGACCCCCAGTCCTCTTGCCGTTTTATCCTCCAGAGACATCAGGTTGCATATTTTTGAAAAAAGAACTGCAAGAATCAGTCCCACGATTACATAAGGCAGAAGTGTCTGCACGTCCTCCCATGTCTTCTGGGTAATATTTCCCTCAACAATAGACGCCACCCCGGAAGAATTTCCTCCGGTCATGGAGTTCAGGGCGTCCGAAAGGCCCGTAAACATGGCGTTCACCGCTACACCTGTCAGAATAATACGCAGGGGACTTAATCCGCCTTTCCAGGACAGGCTGTATACAAGAAAGAAGGCCAGAATTCCTCCCGCGAACGCGAACAGAGGCGTGAAAAAATAAAGAGACGGCAGAAAAGCCGTAACCAGCACCGCCACAAAACTGGCGCCGCCTGAAATTCCGATAATTCCCGGGTCTGCCAGAGGATTTTTCAGCACTGCCTGAAACAGCACGCCGGAAACAGCCACCGCCGCCCCCGCGAACAGGGAAATGACGATCCGCGGGAACCGGAGATCATAGATTGCCGCCACATTTTCCATTCGCTCAATGAACAGTCCCCGGAACAGTTCTCCCGGCGAAACCTGAAGACTTCCTATATTGACGGAAGCAAAGATCAGAACCGCCAGAAGCGCCGCCATGATCAGAAAGGACAGGACCGCCCTGGCGTGCTTTCTTTTCTTCCGGATCTGATCCTGTCTGCAGGGCTCATCTCTTCCCTGCAGGCTTTCTCTTTCTTCCTTCATGGTTTTCCCTCCTTACTTTGTAATCTCCTGCAGCGTTTCTTCGTCAATCTTTTCCGAGGCCTCGCTGTCTTCTGCCGCTTTCGCCGCATTCTCGCTGTTCTTCTGTGCCTGGGCCGCGTCTTCCTCTGTTTCCGGATAAAGCATGGGCTGCAGCTCCTCCAGAGCCTCCGGATAATTGAAATTGGCGCTCATGCCGAACAGCTCATAGGTCAGGTCATAAACCCTCCCCTCCTGCACCGCTGTGAAATGCTGCCAGATGTCGCTGGTCTGAAACTCTTCATCGAACATTTCGATTACCTGATCCGGGAGAGCATGGGCTGCCCGGAGGATCACATCCGGTTCTTTTGACTGCATATCTTCTGTATTGACAGTCAGGAACTCCTGGTCCGTTCCTGCATAAACATTCTCTCCGCCGGCCAGCTCCACAAGACTTCCTACATAGGAATTTTCCGTAGCAATGATATAGCTTCCGGGCAGTCCCATAAGAATCAGCACTTTCGGACTTTCCTTTCCTTCATTCCGGGTACTGTAGTCCTCATAAAATTCCGTGAACTCATCTGCCATTTCCCGGGCCTGCTCCTCCCGTCCGAAGATTTCTCCCAGTTCCTGAATGGAACGGTACATGCCGGGAACACTTCTTAAATTCAGAAACGCCCAGTCTGTATCAATGGCCTCATATTTGGGCTGAAGATCGGACTGCAGACTTGCCGGACTCAGGATCCAGTCCGGATCAAGAGACGCCACGACCTCCATATCCGGGCTCATGGAAGTACCCACTTCTTCCACTTCCGCATACCGCTCCGGCAGATTGGAAATGGAGCTGGAGCACACACCCACCAGATCCAGTTCCAGTCGGTCACAGATCTCTGCGGTTGCCGGTGACGTAGCGATAATCCGGGGATCTCCCTCCATAGCGGCCACCTTCGCCTTTGCCGCCTCTACCGCCGCTTTTTCCTCCGGATCCGTAATCTCCAGAAGCGTCTGCGCACTTTCCGCCGGATTCCCGGAACCGTCCCCGGTCTGCCCGGAAGCGCCTCCGCTCTGATCCACACATCCCGCAAGGAGACCGCAGGCCAGAGCCGTGCACGCCAGGGCTTTGCAGATTCTGTTTTTTTCTTCTGTAATCCTAATCTTCATCATCGTCATATCCTCCGCCCCATCTCCGCCAGTTTTTCCGGAAGAAATATACGATCAGAGCCGCTGCTCCCATCAGAATCAGGCCGGATATGGTAACCGCCGCCCCAACGGCAAACGGTCCGTTTCCGCCGGATCCTCTGTCTGTCTCTGAAGCAGAAGCCTGCTCTTCCGTAGACAGACTTAATCCCTGAGCGTCATTCAGCTCCGTATCTGCAGCGCTGTCCCCGGAGGGCGCTGCCGCCTCTTCAATGGAACTGGATAATGCCGGAGCCTCCTCCGTATCTTCTCCTTCTTCTGAAGTCTGGCTGTCCTCAGAGCCGGAAGAACTTAAGCTGCCGCTCTGCAGGGAAGATCCTGCTGTGCCGGTTCCTGTATTTCCGCTGCCGGTATCTGTACTGCCGCTGCCGGATCCGCCGGAACTCCCTGAACTGCCGCCGGATGTACTGCTGCCGGAAGCGGAAGTTACAATTGTTGCATTCATATCCGTACTGTTTCCCGCGGTATAATCACTGGGATAGAGATAAAAGATTACGTCTCTTCCCATCGGCTCTACATACATGGACCCCCGGACCACGCAGTTCTCGCTTGGCACCTGAATGCAGATATCTGCCGTTGCTCCGTTACTGTCTGTTCCGTTTCCCGTTACGCCCAGCGCCGGAGTGGACCAGCCGGAATCCCCCACATTCTGCACCCAGAAACTGTGCCCGGAGGTATAGTCCATCAGACTCATGCGGATCGTCAGATAATATTCTCCGCTGTCTGTCAGCTCCAGAATCCCTGTGGTATAGACGGCTCCGTCCACCATGCCCTGTCCGGTGGCGTAAGACGCCTCTCCGCCGGAGTCCTCGATCACTCCGGTAACCGGATGCGCGTAGCAGGGATGAATTACGCAGGTATACACGCTGCCGCCGGCCGCCTTTACCGGAAGCGGCTCTGCTCCTGCGCCCGTAACTGCAAGCAGCAGAGCCGCCAGCAGCCCGGCAAACACTTTTTTCACTCTTTTTCCTGTTTTCATCCGTTTCTCCTGCCTTCTGTCTGAATAATCAGGCGGATATTCCCGATCCGCCCCGCTGCCTCCTCATAACCGGAAAGGAGCCGCATACTCTCCGCAGCTCCTTCCCGCTCTAAAAGGGGCTATCTGCTTTCCTTCTTCCCCCGTCTCTTTTCCAGGATTCCGGCTCCAAGAACCCCGCATCCGATCACAAGCAGGGCTGCCCATCCTCTGATATCCTCTGACGTATCGCCGGTCTTTACACTGGAAGCAGAGGACAGACCGCTGCCCAGAGAAGAACCGCCCAGTGAACTGCCGCCCAGTGAATTTCCTCCAAGGGATGCCCCTCCCAGAGTGCTGCCGCCCGGGAGACCCGAACCGCCGTCTAATCCGCTGCCGCCGTTCAGACCGCTGCCGTCATCATCACCGTCATCCTGGTTTCCGTTTCCGGGCTCATTATCATCTGTGAAGGCCGGGTCATCTTCTTCTGCCGCTTCCAGCGTATCCCAGTCAAGGGCCAGGAATACCGGCTGTGTCCCCACGCCTTCCGCGATGGATTCCATAATCGGCACGAATACCTGGAGCGGCGCATAACCGTCTTCCAGAGCTTCCGGAATCAGTTCAAACGTCACCTGATCCGGATAATCTGTGCCATAGTCGTCACTGACCCTTGTGCCGTCTTCATTCAGCTGGTAGGACTCCACCACTGCGTCTGCCAGCTCTCCCGCCGGATTGCCGTACTGATCCTGGGTATAGCCGGTGAGGAAGTACTTCAGGCCTCCAAGATAACCCAGCTGCCCGCTGATATTCAGGCCCTTCAGATCCAGGGTAATATAATACTTTCCATCTCTTACCGTCAGCTTTATGGTATGGTTAATCGCATTGTCAGACATGGAAAGGGTGGTCTTATCTGTCTTCACCATTCTGCCGGTTATGGAATAGACGCCGTCTTCCAGATTATAAATATCCAGTTCACCGCTTCCCGGGTCGTCCGGATCTTCCGTGCCTCCCGGATTGTCCGGATCCTCCGTGTCTCCCGGATTGTCCGGATCTCCGGTGTTCCCCGGATCATCCGGATCTGCGGCGCCGTCCCCGCAGGTTATGGTAAAGGTAGTAACGCCTGTATAATTCCCCGGAGCCGCGGCACCCACATCCTTCCCGGATATGATAATTCTTCCATAAAGCGCGGTTTCCTCTGAATCGCTTCCCTTACTCTCTGTCCCATCTGCCTGAAAAGACTGGGTGCCGAAATCATTGGCAAACGCCAGCTCATTGTCTCCGCTGTACAAAAGCCCGCCCTCCGGCGCGCTGACCGTCACGGTTCCGTTTCTGTTTTCCGTGGATACCCGGATCTCATATTCCTGTATATTATCGGAAACCGCAGTCAGTTTTCCCATAGAAAGGGAAGAGGGAACTGACACAATACAGGAGGGAGAGGATGTTTCTTCCTCGATATCCGCCGAGATTTCCATATCCTTTTCTTCAGTGCTTTCATCCCCGTCTGTTCCTGTTTCCTGCTTTTTCAGCGTATCCCAGTACATTGTTACAATCGTCTTTACGCTGAACCTGCCGTTTTCAAACAGAATCCCGCTGATCTCGCCGTTCAGATTGCTCATAGCCGGCACATAGATATAAGTATTGTTGTAATAATACTGACTCAGCCCGGTCAGAGGGAATGACACATCCGTTACCACTGTGTATCCGTTTCTTTCCTCAGTGCTGTAATCCACTCCGTCCATGGTCAGTTCCTGTTCCGGATCGTTGTCTGTGTAATATCCGTTGAACCCGAGAATATACATAGGCTCCTGATCGGTCCCTGACACCATCCGATAGGACAGGCGCATCTGCCCGTCTTCCTCTACCGTAAGCACGGCATCCGCCGTCTCCGTCTGCACCAGGCTGTGGTCTACCACATCACTGCGGACTGCTACGGTCACATCATAAGTTCCCGGTTCCGGCGTTTCCGACGGCACAGCGGGCACACTGCTGTCAGACAGATCCAGTCCCAGTGCGTCCGCCACCGCTTCCTTAATTCCGTTGGAGGAATATGTGGCGCCGGACACTGCGTCAATCTCTTTCAGGCTGTCCGTATCCGTATCTTCAAGCCCCAGAAAACTTCCTGCCATGCCCTCAATGGCAGAGGCAAGTTTCGTCTTGTTGACTTCCGCGTAAGTTCCCCCGAAGTTGGCTCCTGTAATTGTAATATCCGTAATCTTTCCGTCTGTTACCGTTACGTCTGCGTCAATATCATATTCACCGAACTGGTCAATATGGAACGTACCGCTCTTTGTATAGGAACCGGCCCTTTCCTCTGCAGTCCCGCTTTCCGCCTGCACGGCCGGGCCGGCCGGAACTGCTGCCAGAATCCCTGCCAGAAGCAGAAGACCCCATCTTTTCTTTCCTCTTTTTCTTCCCATCGTTTCCTCCGTCAACCAGCGTCATCCCCGGAAAAACAGGAATCCTCACGGACAGACTGCCTGAGGATTCCTGATTCTGATACTGACGCTTTTTCTTATTCTGCTGCGTATGTAATGGAGAATGTTGTTGTGCCTGTGTAATTTCCTGCTGCCGCAGCCTTTACATCCTCAGCGGACACGCTGATCTTTCCGCTCAGCTTTGTTCCTGCTGTGTCGTCATTTACTGTCTGTGTGCCGAAGCTGTTGGCAAATGCCAGAGAATTGTCTCCGCTTGTCAGGCTGCCCTCTCCGGGAGCTGTCACAGACAGCGTGCCGTTCAGATCAGAAGCTTTCACGTCCACCGCATATACCATTGCGTTATTCCGCTCAGCGCTCAGTGTTCCCATTGCGACAGAGGAAGGAACGGTTACCGTATAGGACGGTGCGGAAACTGTCTCTTCAACATCTGCCGTAATCTGCATATCCTGGGTATCCTCATCCGGTGTCTGTGTTCCGCCGGCAGACTGCAGATCTGTTACCTGTACGAAGAAGTTCTGAGTAGAATTCATTACTACATTCACATATGCGCTTGCGGATACAGTTCCTGCCTCCAGGTCATCCACCGCATCCCGGGGAAGAGTAACTGTAAGTACCTGCGTGGGAAGAACATCTCCTTCGTTCACGCCGAACAGAGCTGCCGTAGTATCAAATTCCTTTTCCGGTTTTGTGGTAATATCAGACTCTGCCTCATACTCTGTTTCGTCTACTGTAAATACAACATCCAGAACTGTTCCGTCTGTCCCCTGATCCGGGAACGCGGGAATCGGATAAGCCACGTAGAATGTCAGTTCCGCCTCCGTATCTGTAAGGGTCAGATCTGCCTCATGCACAAAAATCGGATCACACATACTCTTGTTTCCCGAGCCGTTGGCATTCAGGAAATGAATCTCTCCCGTATAGTCTCCGTTGGCCGGCTCCGCCGCGAACGCGGTGCCGCACATCATTGTTGTCATCATTGCTGCCGCCAGGGCGCCTGATAATAATTTCTTCAGTCTCATAACTGATTCTCCCTTCTATGGTTTGTTTTATTTATGTTAAGCGCCGCCGCGCCGTAACATCATTCTTTTACCACAAGCGTACAGTTTACTTCCGCCCCGTTTCTGGGCGTCATGTCCTCATCCGCGGTGAACGTGTCATATTTTACCGTCAGCGGATACTCGCCTGCCTCCATTGCTTTTTCAAGAGTGATCTCATACAGATGCTGTCCCGGTCTGATCAGTTTTGACGTATATATCGTCTCATCTGTATCCGGAAGGTAAAAAGAAATCTGAAAATACACTTCATTTTCCTCCGGATTCATCAGCTCCACTGAGACATCCGTCTTCCCCGCGGGAATGGTAATGGATTTATAGCCCGGTATCTGAATCCCCGCAGATACGCCGCCGGCCTGATCCTCCTTATCCGGCTTTTCCTGATCTTCCTCAAATTCCGCATCATAATTTGTAACTTCTTTCGGTCGTGTGTGCAGATACATCGCCGCGGCGCCCGCCACAAGTATGAGAATTACAATCAGTAGGATAATCTTCTTTTTTCGATTCATGTTTTTCAGCTCCAGCTCACTTTTTAGTTAGTTTACGCTAACCTATGCGGTAAAAATTAACCCGCGCGAATCTTTTTCACATCGCGCGAGTTAGTTTTTTCTAACTACTGGCATACTATCATACATTTCCAGATTCTGTCAATCAAGGTTATTGTTATAAAATTATCAATTATCATTTTCCCTGATCTGAACAGGCCGGGCATCTATACACACCGCATGCACGGCAAACCGGGTACTGTAGCCGCTGCCGGTGCAGGTAGACAGGGTCATTATCTTCTGGCTGCTGTCCGGATGAATTCCTGTTTCTATGAGTGAATTTTCCACCATGCTGTTAATCAGGTTCTGATATTCCATGCCCGGCTCATAGCCGATCTTATATACACTTCCCCCGTTTGCCGCGTTCTGGCAGGCAAAAATCTGATACCGGTACGCCATGGTCTCCGTGTAAAGCGTAAAATACGGATTTTTCTCCCAGAATGTCTGCTCCTTATATTTGTCCAGACTGCCGAACATGCTCCCGTCCCTCATATTATGCCCATATATAATTATATAGTGATCCGAAAAATCCGGCTGATTCAGGCCTTCCAGAAAGATGCTTCCCGCAGTATGTTCCCTTCCGTACAGATCGTGCCTTAAATACTCTGTGTTATCCCCGGAATACAGAACCGGATAATCTATTTCCAGTTCTTCCGGATTGTCAGACCTCAGCCATGCCACAATATCTGCATTCTCCTTTTTCAGCGCATCGAACCGGACGACAACATCCGTCAGCCACCAGTCTTCCTTCTGCTCTCCTGCGGGTCCCTCCGGCGCGTCTGTATAACGGTCGCGGAGATCCTCATAGGCTGCGGCAGAGCTCAGATTGTCCAGGCAGTCCGGAAGAATCTTCCACAGCGCGGTTCCCGCAAGCGCCAGGCCGCACAGCACAAGGCATATCCATTTTTTTGATTTTTTTATTTGTTTTCTGTTCATAGTATTACCTGCGAGTTAGTTTTTGCTAACCTTCGCTCAAAAAAGAAGCCGTGATCACACGGCTGTAATAATAATATGAATAATTTACAGAATCTGTCAATCAGATCTTTTATAATTGAGAATTATTCCCGGATATCCAGATACCGCTTCAGCGCATCCAGATACATCTCTCCCATTTTGCTGAGGATCGTATTTTTCCTGACAATGTAGCCGATCTCCATAACGCTGTTGTGGTTTTCCTCGTCGTCCTGAAAGGGAACCGCCGCAAACTCATTGCCGTTCAGTTCTTCGCAGATAATGCCGGAGCAGAGCGTATATCCGTTCAGGCCCACCATCAGATTCAGCATGGTCGCCCTGTCATTTGCGCGGATAATCCTTGGATACTCATTTGTGGCGAGGATCTCCTCCGCAAGATAAAAAGAGCTGTTGTCTCCCTGTTCAAACGCCAGGCACGGATATTCCTCCAGCTGCCGGAAGCAGATGGACGGCTCGGAAGCCAGAGGATGGTTTTTCCACAGATATACATATGCCTTGCAGTCAATCAGGCGGTGAAATTCCAGCCCTGCCGGACGCAGCAGCCTTTCCAGACTCTTTCTGTTAAATTCACTGAGGTAAAGGATGCCGATCTCACTTTTCATTGTGCTCACATCCTGAATCACCTCCGCAGTCTTCGTCTCCCTCAGAGCGAACTCGTATTTTGACATATCAAACTGCTTTGCCATATCCACAAACGCTTTCACCGCAAAGGAGTAATGCTGGGTGGATACACCGAACTTTTTCTTCAGCGAGCCGTTTTTCCCGTATTTCTCCAGAATCGTCTCATACTGTCCGTAAAGCTGTCTGGCATACAGAAGGAATTCCGCGCCGTCATTGGTCAGAGTCACGCCTCTGCCGCTGCGGTGAAACAGCGTAATCCCCAGCTCTTTTTCCAGCTCCCGGACGGCACTGGTCAGGGACGGCTGAGATACATACAGCTGCCCGGCGGCCTTGTTGATTGATTTTGTCTCTGCAATTGTAATAATATAATTCAGCTGGGTTAATGTCATATCCGGATACTCCTGTCTGTCATCGTTTCCTGTCTGGATTTCTCCTCGTTTACCAGCTCATTATACAGCAGGATCTGAATTGACGCCAGTATTCTGTCAGGACTGTTCTGTATCTTCCTCTTCAAAAAGCGATTTTCCGTTTGTCTCAATCACATTCCGGTACCAGTAAAAACTGTCCTTTTTATAACGGTTCAGAGTGCCGCCTTCCTCTTCTTCCCGGTCCACATAAACAAAACCATATCTCTTCTGATATCCGTTCAGCCAGCTTAACAGATCTGTAAAAGACCAGGTACAGTAGGCAAGCACACGGCATCCCTCTTCGATCGCATCGCCCAGCGCTTTCAGATGTTCTTTCAGATAGCAGATTCTGTATTCATCATGGATACGGTTCTCATCCGTCTTCTTATCAAAAGCACCCAGTCCGTTTTCCGAGATAATGACAGGAAGCGCATAGCGGCTGGTAATCTCCCGGCAGCAGAACTGAAGACCAGAGGGATCGATGCTCCAGTCCCAGTCGGTTGTCATCAGATATGGATTCGCAGGATTCTTATAGATTCCCTGGATGCCGACTTCCTGGGCAGAGCCTTTGACCCCGCTTGTATTCATTGTGCCGTAGGGCGTTACGCCGTCCATAGGATTGTACTCGCACACACAGCTCTGATAGTAATTTACTCCCATAAATGTAATCTGAGCCGCCGCTTTTCTTAAGATTTCTTCATCTCCTTCTGCGATTTCCGGCGCAATTCCTTTTTTCTTTAAATAAGTCATTGCCGCCACAGGATAGCGGCCGTATGCATAGACGTCCATCCACCAGTAGTTCTTCAGATCATCATAATTCGCTTTCGCCATTGCGTTAATGGGTCTGCAGTCAAGCGCATAGGAAGGTGTATAGGCAAAACTTGCCCCTATATTTCCCGTACCGCCCATTTCCCGGTAGGCGAGAACTGCTTTTGCATGTGCCATAAAAGCGTGATGATTCACCTGATAAAAGGTCTTCTGATCATCAAATTTCCCCGGCGGGTGCTGCGCGGTCAGCCAGCCCAGGGAGGTGAAAATGTTCTGCTCGTTCAGCGTAATCCAGTATTTCACCTTACTCCCGAATCTTGCAAACAGAGTCTTTGCGTAATTTACATAATCGTCAATAATCTTCCGGCTTTCCCAGCCCTGATATTCGTCGACAAGAGCCTGCGGCAGGTCCCAGTGATAAATCGTCACCATCGGCTCAATTCCGTATTTCAGACACTCATCAATGATATTCTCATAAAATGCAATGCCCTCTTCATTTACTTTTCCTGTGCCTTCCGGATAAATTCTGGCCCATGAAACGGAAAAACGATAGGTTTTCAGTCCCATTTCCGCCATCAGGGCAATGTCTTCTTTATATCTGTGGTAATGATCCACAGCTACGTCTCCTGTTGTTCCTTTATAGGTTTTCCCCGGGATACGCACAAATGCGTCCCAGTTTGTCATACCTTTTCCGCCTTCCTGCCAGCCGCCTTCAATCTGATACGCTGCCGACGCACTTCCCCAGAGAAATCCTTCCGGAAATCCCTTTGCTTTCATCTGTTCCATCCTGTTCCTCCATTTTCTTTCTGTGTTATCTGATCACTAAAATCTCATCCAGCTCTTTTACCGGTCCCGACGCAGCGGCCGCGACATCAGCAAAAGCATCCGTATTGGAAACAATAATCGGAGTTGTAATATCGTAACCGGCTTTTACAATTTCATCTTTATCAAATTCCAGAATTACTTCTCCTTTTTTCACTTTGTCTCCTGAGGCCTTTTTCGGGTGGAAATATTTTCCTTCCAGATTAACCGTATCCATTCCTACATGGATCAGAAGTTCCACTCCGTTTTCACCTGTCAGTCCTGCTGCATGTCCGGTTTCAAACATTACATCGATTTTCCCGTCAAACGGCGCTACTACTTCTCCTTTTTCCGGGATGACCGCTGTTCCTTTTCCCAGAATTCCCTGTGAAAATGTAGCGTCTTTAACCTGTTCCAGCGGGATGCACTCTCCCTGCACAGGACTGAAAATATGGATTTCCTGTCCTTCCGGAAGCAGTTCTGCGGCAGGTGTCTCCTCCGCTTCAGAGATAAGTTCTTCCTCTTCGTCTTCATCCACAATATCTTCAAATCCGATCAGCATTGTGGCAATAAACGTAACTACAACTGTAAGAAGAATCGTAAGCACCGCAATCAGCAGGCTGACAGCTCTGTCTTCTTCTACATACTGCACGATAGTAACAATAGCCGGGGTGGCAATTCCAAAACATTTCATCTGGAAAAATCCTCCGAAAAGACCTCCCACAGCCGCTCCGATGCAGGCGCCAAGCATGGGGCGCTTCAGGCGGAGTGTAACACCATACAGAGCAGGCTCGGTAATGCCCGCGAATAATGCGGAAAATGCAGATGAACCGGCTACCTGTTTGAAATCTTTGTTTTTACTTTTAATAGATACTGCCAGTGCCGCCGCGCCCTGTGCCATATTGGAACACAGCTCTCCGATACAGATAAAATTCTCATATCCTGTTGTGGCGATCATGCCAAGCTTAATCGGCGTAAATGCGTGATGCATGCCGGCCATAACAACAAAGGGATAAATACCTGCCACAATTCCGATTGCCAGGAACCCGAGTTTATCATGAACAAAATAAACCACATCTGAGAGAACATTTCCGCAGATCGCTCCAAGAGGTCCTAATACAATCAGGGCAATCGGCGCTTCAATCAGCACAACGAGCATTGGCTTTAAAAAGTTTTTTGTCACTACCGGCGTAATTTTATCCACCAGCTTTTCTACATACTGCAGGGACCATACAGCCAGAATGATCGGTATAACCGAATAAGCATATGAGGCATAGGTAACCGGAATATATCCCAGGAATTTCACCACTTCTTCCGCTTCATGAGCCCCGTCCATAAGAGAAATAAAATTCGGATGAAGCATGATCAAAGCAATACTTGCCGCATAGTACATATTTGTCCCGAATTTCTTCGATGCGGATATGGCAATCAGCACAGGCATGAAGAAGAAGGCTCCGTCGCCCATGACACTGAGGAGGCTGTATGTATACCCCTCTGTATCCAGCACGCCGATCATCGGAAGCAGTGTCAGCAGCACTTTGATCATGGCTGCCCCGATAATCGCCGGAATAACCGGCGCCATAATACCGGAAATCGTATCCATCAGCATAGAAAGAATATTTTTCTTCTCTTTCTTTTCCGGCAGTTTCTTCGGAGCCTCATTTGAGAAATTTCCCAGTTTGTTCAGCTCTGCAAAAACATTAGCCACATCATTTCCAATAATGATCTGATACTGTCCGGCCTTTTTCATAACGCCCATAACGCCTTTTGTCTTTTTGACCGCCTCATCATCTACGATTGACTCATCTTTCAGGGTAAATCTCAGTCTCGTCATACAGTGCACCAGACTTACTACATTTTCTTTGCCTCCTACACGCTGCAGGATTTTCTTTGCAACACTCTCGTAATCCATGATTTCACCTCTCAAAATATTTTTTATATA
>DXIU01000076.1 GCA_019112765.1 Candidatus Mediterraneibacter norwichensis
ACACCAATATTTTTAACTATGTGATACCGGAAAAAGCGTACCGGATGAGGCGTCATTAAGTCTTTTGTACCAATGTCTGGAAATTGATAATAAAGAGAGAAACATATTAAAAAAATTCGCCGGGCATAAGCAGGCCCTGTTGCTGACTATTATAGCAGTTGTGTTTTCTCCGGCAGTAATAGCAATTCGCTATTGTCTATTTAAAATGGGAAAACTTGAAGATAAAAAATTCAAAGTCATGATTCAGAGTATCGGATTTGTTCTGTTTGCTCTTTATCTCAGAACCTTGAAAGATAATATAGCTTATATTCTGATCTTTATGACAGCGACAGGTTATATAATTTATAGATATTATTTGTTTAGCCTGGAAAGAAAAGGGAAGAAATTCAGAGAACCCGGATTGGAATAACAGTCAGCCCGGGAATACTGATAAATCACCATTCCCGGGCGCAACTTACGAACCGGCTCTACCTGTTTTCAGAACGATTATTCTCCAGGTAATAACGGAAGGCTTTTACAATATACCCACTGCTTCCGGCCCCGTGCCGTGTATCAAATACCCTGCTCAGATAATCATTGGAGTAAAGATCAATCATCATCCGGCAGTAATTCCGCGCATCGCCGATCAGCAGCCTGGAGGTGTTCCCCTGAGCTCCGGCTATAATTTCCCTGACAATACTTTGCACTGGTTCCGAAGCCACATCTTCGTCTCTATGTGAGGCCAGCTTAAGAAACTTGTCTTCTGTCCGCATTTTTTCCGGGACCTGTGAGTACCATGCATCCATGATTTCTGAAAAATGCTCCAGATTGCTTTTCATTTCTTCGGTGTATTTCTCTATACTGCAAAACTGCTGGATTGCAAGCCTTGCAACATGCTCTTCATCATCCTTGATTTTCTGAATAAACAGATCAAAATTCTCAATACTTCCCCAGTGCTCAATGACGGTTTCAGCCTGACTGGATTTAAAATCCTCCAAAGCGCTGATGTAATCGGAAAGATCAAATTCTTTAAAACTCATACATTGTTCTCCTTTTTCAAGCCGTTCGAGAAGCTGTATAAGCCGGTCGATTCGGTTACGTTTCAGCCGGAACATTTTTTTCTGTTCTTTAAAGGCGGTGATTCTGTCAAAATCCGGATTCTCAAGAATCTGTCTGATTTCTTTTAACGAAAATCCCAGCTCCTTAAAAAACAGAATCTGCTGCAAGGTCTGCAGCGCGTTATCATCATACAGGCGGTAGCCGGATGAAGTGAGTTCACTGGGCTTTAACAGTCCGATCTCATCATAGTATTGCAGTGTCCGTACGCTGATGCCAGTCAGTCTGGCAACCTGGCTTATACTTTTCATTGAAACAGCTCCTCTCATAAAAGGGTCAGAACAGTGATGACCGGTCAGCATCTGTTATGTTCCTCTGAGAAAAGAATACAATATCACGCTGCGTGAGAGTCAAGAGATTCTTTGATAAAACAGATGAAAAAATCTGTTCTGGTTGTACGTGTACGGCTTTGCGGTTTACAGTGTTCCCGGCGGAGCGTATAATGTGAGAAAAACAGGTGTGAATCAGATCCTTTGTATAAAAGACCGCTGGAACTTCTCTGAAACACGTCAGCGGTCCGGAATCTGACTTAACAAGGAGTAAACACTATGAACAAAGACTTTAACACATCCCGGCGTTCTCTTGAGATTGACCGCGAGGACATGCTTGCCCTCACCCGCCGCATGACGGTGAAGCGGACTTCAATCACCCGGATCGCAGGGGCGTATATGGATCCGGACGGGTTTATTGACGGCACATTCAACACCCGGTTTCTTAAGCTGTCGGGAGCGGACCGGGCGAAGAATCTGGAGATTGCCAGGACGATTCCTTTTGCGCAGACGAATACCAATCTGAAGCGTTATGTGATTCCTGAACATTCCAGGGGAAAGGAGAGCATGTATCAGCTCCTGCTGGGAATCCGAAGTTCGGGGCTGGAGAACGATGCCCTGCTTGAGATTTTCTACGAGATGACAGGGGAAAAATATCGTTCAGATCATGAGTACGGGATCTTTGTATTTCATGACCGGTATGATATTCCGGCCAAGGCGGCGGATCATGTCAGGCTGGGAGAGTCGGAGCAGATGTTTGAGTATCTGATCTGCGCGGTCTGTCCGGTTACCGGGGATTACGAGGCGGGAAGCCCGGAGTGCGGGTTTCTCTTTCCGTCATATGCGGAAGGCGGCGCGCTGATGAACTGCATCGATATTTACCAGTCAGATGCGTCGCGGCCCCACAGAGAACTGGAGGAAATGTTATTGTAATTCTTCTGTTTTCCGGTTGACGCGGAAGGCAGAGAATGATAAGATAAGTAATGGTAGAGTACTTCTTTACCATTAAAGTTTGAATTTTATTATAACCGATTTTGTGGAGAGTGCATTTGGAGTCAAGGCTCAAAGTGCGCCCTTTTTCAAAATCGGTTTTTTTGATTCTTGCTCTGAAAAACTTTTTGTCAAGGAGGAAGAAAAGATGGCAAATAATTATTCAAACTGTGAAAAGAAGTACGACAGACAGCTGGCGGCAGCTTTTGCCGTGTACATGATGGCAGGGAGCGCGTTTAAAAAATGCATCTGCAGAAATCCTCTGGAGGAAGGACACCTCTGTCTGCACTACCGGGAGATGCCGGAACGGCTCCAGCTGGAGGCGGAAAATGCAGTGCTGGCCGGGGTGGAGGCGCTGGGAGAGAGACGCCTGGCGGCAATGGGAGAACTTTTCTGTGAAGCGGTCTTCTGCCGGAGGGACGGGAAATACAGGGTATGCTTTCTGACCGGAGGCTTTGAGGATTTAAAAATTGATATTGACGGAAAAGGGAAAATTCTCCTCAGGTAAATTTCCCTCAGGCAAATCCGGGCCGGCAGATAAATTCTGCCGGTAAACCTGCCGGACTGCCCCGGGATGGAGTTGTCTGTACTGCAGATGATTTCTGAAATACCGGTTTTCATGGTATACTGTCTGTATATGGAGCGGAAGGGAGAAGGACCATGAAGAATAAGCCATATGTGTTTATAAGCTACAGAACAGAATATAGCTGGGAACAGGCGGAAACGCTGCGCGGTATTCTTCAGGCAGAAGGTATAGAGACGTGGAAGGCGCCCGAGGACATTCCGGCCGGAGAGGATTATCTGAGTGTTTTTACAAAAGCAATAGAGGAGTGTGCCTGCTTTGCTGTGCTGATGTCCGATGCAATCCAGGAGGATCCGGGATGGAGCAGAAAGGAGATTGAGTATGCCATAAATCTGGAAAAGTCCGCCCGGTTCAGAATTATTCCGGTAATGCTGGATGATGTTCCGCTGCGGGGTGTGATGCGCATGATGTTAGGCGGATACCAGTCTGTAACCGTTTCAGAATTGAAAAAAGACGACAGAGGGATCCGAAAACTGGTTCACGATATCCGTGACATTATGGCAGCCGCCGGCAGCAGCGGAGCCTCCGATATGGGAAATTCCGGCAGCTGCGGAGCTTCTGATATGGGAAATTCTGGCAGCAGCGCTGCCTCCGATACGGAAAATCCCGGCAGCAGCGCTGCCTCCGATACGGAAAGATCGAAGGTATATTATGCCGTACGCAGGGGGAGGAAACCAGGCATTTACAGAACCTATGCGGAATGCGAAAAACAGGTATCAGGTTTTTCACATCAGGAATATAAAAAGTTCAGTTCCAGGGAAGCAGCCGAGGAATATATGCAGGAGAAGGAAAACAAAGCGTGGGCTTTTGTGCTGGGGGACTATAACAGCGACACCGGCGTATACGGCTACGGGGGCTTCCTTTGTGACGGAGAAAGGGATTATCCTCTCAGCGGATGCGCAAATGACCCGGATATAAGAACAATGCGTGCGGATGCGGGGAAGCTGCTGGGTATTATGGCGGCAGTGAGAAAGGCGGAGGAGCTTGGCATACAAGAACTGACGATCCGGTATGATCTTACGGGGATTGAAAAATGGGCAACCGGAGAGTGGAAGGCCGGCAGACCGGGTACGAAAGCCTATGCCGAATTTATGAATTCAGATGAGCGCAGGGTCAGACTGAATTTTGAATGGGTAAAATCCGGTGCTGATACGGAGAGGAAAAGGAAGGCTTCCGCGCTGGCGGGAAAAGCGGCAGGCCGCAATTAAAAGGAAGTTTTTTCATCCCTTCAGATGCCCGGAGCGTAATCGATAAATGTCCGGAGAGCAGTCAATGAAAATTTATTTCACAAGGAGGTGCCTATGAGCCAGAATAACATAAATATTTTCCAGGATACCATGGAGATTCTGGGGCAGGGGTATTACATAACAGACGGAAAGAAAATAAAACTGAAACTTTCCCGCCGCCAGATGGAACATGCTTCTGTTTATCTGCCTCACGATATTGAGAAGATCAGTGAAAGCAAAGAAATTTCCCATACCATTGTTATGGGAAGAATCGGTGTGGACTGTGTAAATATGGACTCTTTTTCTCTTGCTGTGGAACGCTGCAGGGAATGCTCTTATCTGCTGAAGGGCAAAGGGGAGAACCGGATCCTTGTTCTGAACCTGGCAAATCCGGTGAATCCGGGCGGCGGAGTCAGGAGAGGGGCAAAGGCCCAGGAGGAAGATCTGTGCCGCAGGAGCTCGCTGCTTCTGTCTCTTGAAGGCAGGGAGGCCTGGGCTTACTATTCCTACAACAGAAATCTTCATACTTATATGGGATCCGACGGAATCATTATTACGCCGGATGTGGAGATCCTGAAAGACGAGAACGGTAATCTTCTTGAGGACTCGGTTATTGTATCGGTTATGACCTGCGCGGCTCCGATGGTCCGGAGGGGGCTGGAAGGAATGTCGGACGAGGAGTATCGGGAAATGGTTTATAAACGGATTACCGGCATGCTGAAAACGGCGGCGTATCTTGGCTATAAGGTGCTGGTCCTTGGAGCATTCGGCTGCGGCGCCTTCGGCAATGACGCGCGCGTTGTGTCGGATCTGTTTTATAAGGCGATAAAGGAGTTTGATTATGACGGCATGTCAGCTGTGGATTTTTTCCGCCGTATCGATTTCGCGGTTCTGGATCACTCTCCGGATCAGTACAATTTCCGGCAGTTTTTCAGAAATTTCAGCCATTTTTACCGGGAAGAAGACGAGAAGGAAAATCAGGCGGTGCAGGCCAGGATCAGGGAAACGGAAAAACACCTGGATGCGGTCCGCGGGTGTATGGCCGGCGGCGCTGCCGGCGACGCGCTGGGATACGCCGTTGAGTTCTGGCGGGAAAAGCGGATTTTTGATACATACGGGCCTGAAGGGATTACAGAGTATGAGACGGATTCCCGGTCAGGGAAGGCCCTGATTTCCGATGATACGCAGATGACGCTGTTTACGGCAAACGGTCTGCTGGCCGGGGCGACCCGCGGACGGATGCGGGGGATTGCCGGGCCGCCCAGAGAATATGTAAAGAGCGCGTATTATGACTGGCTGAAGACACAGCAAAGTACCATGCGGGAAGTAAACCGGCATGAGCGCTATACGGAAGAAGGCGGCGTTTCCTGGCTGCTTGATGTGCCGGAACTGTATTCCCGCCGGGCGCCTGGGAACACCTGTCTGGACGCTCTGACGGCAAAGAATGATAACCGGAAGGACTATATCAGAAATCCTGCGAATAACAGCAAGGGCTGCGGCGGTATTATGAGGGTGGCGCCCCTTGCGCTGCTGTACCGCCCGGGAGAGAATTATTCCGGAGGGCTGCGGGAACTGGATCTGGAAGGCGCTCAGCTTGCGGCCATTACGCACGGCCATTCGCTCGGCTACATGCCTGCGGCGGCAGTGACCCATATTATCAGCAGAATTCTGACAGATGAAAATCCGGATCTGAAGGAAATTGTACTGGATGCCCGGGATATGATGGAACAGCTTTTTGCCGGGGACCGGCACCAGGAGGAACTGATCCGCATTATGAATCTGGCGGTGGAGCTGTCGGAGAATGCCGCGGATGATCTGGAGAATATTCATGCTCTTGGCGAGGGATGGGTAGCGGAAGAGACTCTGGGAATCTCTCTGTACTGTGCTCTCAGGTATAAGGATGATTTTTCCGCCGGAATCATTGCTTCCGTGAATCATAAGGGCGACAGCGATTCTACCGGGGCAGTGACAGGAAATATTCTCGGCGCTCTGCTTGGGTACAGCGCTATGGAAGAGAAATGGAAGGAGAATCTGGAACTTAAGGATGTGATTCTTGAGATGGCGGATGACCTGTGTCATGGCTGCCAGATGAGGGAGTACAGTTATTATTATGATCCGGCATGGGAATGCAAATATATAAAAATGCACCGGTTTGTTCCTGAAACATGAACAACGGTTAATTTTTATAACTTCCTGTTTAACTCAGATTCAATTGCCCGGACATGTTTCCTCTGCTATTCTTGTATTAGCAAAGGCCGATGCAAAAACAGCATAAGGAGATGATCATATGTCATTGGGAAAAGTAATCAGAAAATACAGGAAAATCAGGAATCTGGCCCAGGAAGAATCCTGGAAGCGGATCAGAAGCTGAAGACAGGATCATATGAAGAGGCCTTTGGGTGGGCCAGGAAAAAGCTGGAACAGTATCCGAACTGTGAACCGCTGATTCTGAATCTCGCGCTCTGTCTTGATGCCTACCGGACGATACGGGAAGTTCCGGACAAAGCGCAGTACGATCCGTATCTGACTTCTTTATACACACGCCTGCTGGACAGTAAAGATGAGGCTATACGGATGAGCGCGGCGGATTCTCTGGCCGGATTTTATATGAGGAAGAAGCAGTATGATAAAGCAGAAAAATATCTGGAGTATTTTTCCATACAGAATCCGGAAAGAAAAAGGAAACAGGCGCAGACTTATGCTGAGACAGGGCGGATGCAGGAAGCATATAAAGCCTATGAAGAACTTCTGTTTACAGATTATCAGAGAGTAAGCATGGAACTTCACGGCATTTATCTGCTTGCGCTGAAAGAAAATGATATGGAAAAGGCGCGGAGCATCGTTCAGAAGCAGGCCGAGGCGGCAAAGTTTTTCGAGATGGGGAAATATTACGAGGTTTCGAGCTTCTTTGAAATCGCTGCTCTGGAAAAAGACGCTGATCTTGCGCGCAAATGTGGGAGACTGGCTGGAGGTCACTCTGCACAATCTCTGGGATCCGGACCGTCCGGTTCCGTATTTCAATTATCCCACCGTGCCTCTCGAACTGAAACATAAGCCGTCAGCCCGGGTTTCCCTGAATCCCCAGTTCCTGAGGTATGATCCGGTCTGTGATTCGGGAATGTGGGGAATCTTCCGTGTAATGAAGCATTCCATCCGGTGCAGATGCAAAGAAATCTGCGGAAGAATATTCAGAGGCAGAAAGTAAAGGATTAAATTTCCCGGCTGCTTTTGATAAAAAAGGCGTGCCGCTCCACCAAATCTCCATATTTCTGTGCTACACTGCCCATCAGGGAGGTGCGCGGGATGCCGAAAACGATTTTGATTATTGAAGATGAGAAGCCCATCCAGAATATTATCCGGGCATTTCTGGAGGACGCCGGATACCGGGCTGTGTCCGCGGATGACGGCGCGGAGGGAATCGCCAGATTCCGCGAATGCCGTCCGGATCTGGTTCTGCTTGATATATTACTGCCGAAGATAAACGGCTTTGCCGTGTGCGAAATGATCCGGAAAGAAAGCAGTACGCCTGTTATTATGCTTACGGCGCTGGATGACGATTTCAGCCAGATGAAAGGCTTCGACGCTCTGGCGGACGACTATATAACAAAGCCTTTTTCCATGCCTCTGGTTGTGCGGCGGATTGAAGCGGTGCTGCGCCGTATGGAGAAAGGCGGCGCCGGAGAGGAAGATACACAGCTGCGTTATCGGGATATTGTAATGGATCCGGATAATTATGATGTATCTGTCGGCGGAGAAAATGTTTCTCTGACAGCCCGTGAGTTTGAGATTCTCCGGCTTCTGATGGAAAATCAGGGGCGGGTATTCTCAAGAGAAAGTCTGCTTGACAGCATCTGGGGATATGATTATTTCGGAGATGAAAAGATCGTAAACACGCATATAAAAAACATCCGCAGGAAACTGGGCGGGGATTATATTGAGACGGTCAGAGGGGTGGGGTACAGAATTGAGAAAGAGAATCCGTGAAAGCATTCAGGCGAAAACATTTATTGCCATGCTGGCTCTTCTGGCCGGCTGCTGTATTATTATTTACGGGATGGTTCTGATTTTTCTGCCGAAAAACTACCGGACTGAGATGGAGGGCCAGGTAACGGAGGACTTCTATGAGCTGACGGAGACGCTGGAGGCGGAGGGCTGGGAGGCAAGTTCTGACAGGATTCTGGAATTTTCCATGAAAAATAACGCCTCGGTCAGGATTGATGATGAAAGCGGGGGAAATGTGTTCGGAGTCAACTTCGCGGATGATGAGGCAGGGGAAACGCCTGCAAAATCCCTGAGCTGTTCAGCGTCCTTTGCGGAAAATGGACAGACGTACCGGATTTTCGCGGAGGTTTCTCTTGTGCCGGTATCTCAGTCCTATGGCATACTGCTGAACCTCATTCCTCTTATCGCGGCCATCATCCTTCTCATCTCTGTAATGGGCGCCTTTGTCTGTTCCCGGTATTTCTCCAGGCCGCTGATCCGTATATGCAGCGTTGCCAGGCGGATGACCGGGCTGGACATGACATGGAAATGTGAAGTGAAGCGGTCCGATGAGATCGGTGTTCTGGCGGCCAGTCTGAATGAAATGTCCGACAGGCTGACGGAGGCGCTGGACAGTCTGCAGTCGGCAAATGAAAAACTGCAGCAGGACATTGAAAAAGAGCGGGAACAGGAAAAGCAGAGGATTGATTTTTTTACCGCAGTGTCCCATGAACTGAAAACTCCCATAGCCATTATGAAAGGGGAACTGGAGGGGATGATCTGCCAGGTCGGCGAATACAGAGACAGGGACCGGTATCTGCGCCACTGCATGAAGACGGTAAATGATATGGAAGAGATTGTGAAAGAAATTCTGTTCGCCGCAAGAATGGGCGGCAGTGATTTTCAGCTGATCCGGACAGATCTGAATATCAGCAGGATGCTCCGGAAAAGCTGCCAGAAGATAAAGGGGCGGATCGAGGACAGACAGATGCGGCTGCGCATGGAGATCGAGCAGGATTTTCATTATGAGGGGGACGGGAGGCTGCTGGAAAAGGTTTTCTCCAATGTGCTTGGAAATGCCGCGGCCTATTCCGGAGAAGGGGCTGTAATTACAGTGTCCCTGAAGAATGGCGTTTTCTGTGTTGAGAATACGGATGCCCGCATAGAGGAAGAGGATCTGAAGAATATATTTATGCCTTTTTACCGGGTAGAGCAGTCCCGCAGCCGGAACAGCGGCGGCAGCGGCCTGGGGCTCTATATTACAAAAACAATACTTGACCATCACGGGATTTCATATAAAATGGAAAATACAGAAAAGGGCGTGCGGTTTGCGGCGGCTTTCTGAGACGTCAGAAACCGGCACGGCAGGATCAGACCGGGAGCAGAACCCTTCGGTTCGGTTCCCGGTATTTCTATGTCTGAAAAATTTTTTCAAAAAAAGTGAACCATATGAAAGGTGACGGCGAATATTTCCTGCCTGTATAAAGGAATAAAGTTCAGACAGCTCCACCGAAAATACTTCCGGACTTCATCACGGCTCCACTTTCCTCCTCTATAATCGTCCTATCAAATACAGGAGGTTACAGACGATGAATTTACTGAAACGGGCGGGGCTGTATACTCTGCGGAGCAGAGGGCGTACATTGCTTCTCTTTGCGGTACTGCTTCTTGCGGCTACATTTGTGCTGAGCGGTCTCTCTGCAATGGAGGCTTCGGAAAATACTTCCGCTAAGCTGAGAGGAACAACGGGAGCAAGTTTTACGGTGGAACGGAATCTTTCTACCGGCAGTATGAACAGCATGGGCGGAGGCATGTCTGTGATTCAGCAGGAATTTGTGACGGACGCCATGCTTGATGAGATCCGGAAAGTGGAGGGAATCAAAGGATATACCGCCAAAGAAATCGGCTATTATAATCTGACGGATCTGTCCGGAAATCCGTACAGGATGATTTACGATACGTCCCTGTGGGATGACACGGATCTGGATTACCAGGCAAATGTGATCGGCTCTTTTTTTACCGAATATGACGAGCTTTTTCTGAGTCAGGCATTCCAGCTTACGCAGGGACGGCACATTACAGACCAGGATGAGGACGGCATTATAATCAGTGAGGATCTGGCGGAAAAGCATGGTCTTTCCATGGGAGACCGGGTGCTGATCTACCGCCCGGACTGGGTGACCGGAGCGGTAAATGCCGGAGATAAAAGTGTGGAGGCGGAGATTGTAGGAATGTTCCGGATTCTTGCCTCCCAGGAAGACCGGAGCAGTATGGCTCCTTACAATATCTATGAAAATTATATATTTGCGCCTATGTGTGTGACCAAATCTCTTATAGACTGGGTGGATGATGAAGCTGAGCGGGAGGGGTATGAGTATGCGGATTTCTATGTGGATGACCCGGAACAGCTGGAGAGCATTATCCGCAGCGTTCAGGAAATTGACAGCATTAACTGGAATAACTTCAATGTGACAGTCAATGACGAAGTATACGAGCGCGCTGCGGGTTCTATATCAAATACAACAATTCTGATCCGGACTCTGATTATTGTTATTATAGTGATAAGCGCAGGAGTTGTGGCTCTGTTTCTTTCCTTCTGGCTGAAAAGCCGTCTGCGGGAGACAGGCATCCTGCTGGCCATGGGAATTACGAAAACAGCGCTGGTGCTCCAGCACATGGCAGAGACGGCTCTGACAGCAGTTCCCGCTTTTGGCGCAGCGTGGTTTGCGAGCAGATGGTCTGCCGGATGGATTACCGGTCTGTTTGAATCAGGTATCGCAGCCGGGACTGCAGCTGTATCAGAGTGGGACTTTGCGAGGGTATGCGCCGGCGGCGCGCTTATTCTGTCAGCGGCGGTTCTTCTTTCCTGCATCCCTGTTTTCAGATATAAACCCAGAGAAATTCTTTCCATGATGGAATGAGAGGAGGCACAGGATGAACTGGATCAGGCGGGCGGTTCTGTATAACGTCCGGAAAAAAGGGAAAACCCTTTTACTTTTTTTACTCTTGTTGGTAATTGGAATGTTGCTTTTGATTTGTTTTTCTATCCAAAGAGCTACAAAAACAGCTGCTTTGAATGTACGTCAGTCCCTGAAGGGCGCTTTCACCATAGATGCCGGAGCGTCCGGCGGCCAGCTGACGGGAGAGGTGCTGCAGGCAATCCGGCAGCTCCCGGGAATCACAGGATACAACGGACGCTCCGCCTCCTATGCAGAATATCTGCGTGAGGACGGAACACCGCTGCAGATCAGGACAGAGGGCGCCTTTCAGGTTGTGGAAGGCTTCGAACATGCGGGAAAAGTGGTAGCAGATTCGTTTACGGAGAAGGATGAATTTTTTACAGAAAAGGGATTTGAAATTGAGGAGGGGAGTCCTGTAACCGAAGGGGGAAAACATGCGGCAGTGATCCATCGCTGGCTGGCGGAGGAAAATGATCTGCAGATCGGCGATACCATACTGCTAAGTCTGAACGAACAGATGGTATCAGATGATGTAATGACCGGGGAAGGCATTGCGGGTAAGTCTGTGCAGGCAGAGATCAAGGGAATTTTTGAAAGCACAGAACCACAGGAGGATGAGGTGCTTCTTTCTCATGTGCTTTATGAAAATACCATTTTTATTGACGTTCAGAGTTATTGCGAACTGTTTCCGGAAGGGGGAGATGCTTATTTTGAATCTGCGGATTTTCAGGTTGACGATCCGGAAAAACTGGATGCGCTTATTCAGCAGATCCGGGAGCTGGAAGGAGTTTCCTGGGATCAGTGTACTTTTACGAAGCATGCGGTGGACTATGAAAATGCCAGGAAATCTCTGGAGGCTCTGGAACAGATCGTTGTTATCCTGTCTCTGGCTGTTCCGGCTGTCAGTGCTGCTCTGCTGATCCTGATCCTTGCTATGCGGATGCGGGGCCGGGTACATGAAACCGGTGTTTACCTGGCAATGGGAATCGGCAGATGGAATATACTGCTTCAGCATCTGGCAGAGGTATGCCTGACCGCGGTCTGCGCGTTTGCCGTTGCGGCTGTCTGCAGCAGGAACATCACCGGATTCGCCGGGGAATATCTGCTGAAACAGGCTGCTGCCCCGGAATATGAGGCGGCCCGGCTAAGCGGAAATGAACAGACGGAACAGACAGAGGATCCCGTTGAACTGACGCAGATACAGGCCGGGGTAAACGGACAGGATATTCTGTTTGTGTACGGCGCCGGGACGGTGCTGATTATTTTTTCTGTGACCGCCGCGGGGATCCCCGTTCTGCGGCTGAAGCCGAAAGAAATACTGACAAAGATGAATTAAGGAGGATCATACCCATGTGTATTTTGGAACTAAAGAATGTTCAATATTCCTACAATAATAAGAAACGGATTCTGAAGGGAGTCAGCGCGCAGATGGAACAGGGAAAGCTGTATGCCATTCTGGGTCCTTCCGGATGCGGCAAGACTACACTGCTGTCTCTGCTGGGAGGTCTGGACAGTCCCGGAGTCGGACAGATTCTGTATAAAGGGCAGGATATTGCCGGAACGGGACTTGCCGATCACCGGAAAAATCATGTGGCTTTTATTTTTCAGAGCTACAATCTGATTGATTATCTGACGCCCCGGGAGAATGTGGCGCTGACATCAAAACTGCCGCCCCTGCCGATCCTGGAGCGCCTGGGTCTGAGAGAAGAAGAGACCCGGCGCAATGTGCTGAAACTTTCCGGCGGACAGCAGCAGAGGGTGGCCATCGCCCGGGCCCTGGCCAGTGAATCGCCGGTTATCCTGGCGGATGAGCCTACTGGCAGTCTGGACGAAGATACCGCCGGAGACATTACGGAAATACTCAAAGACAGTGCTCACAGGATGAATAAGTGTGTGATTGTAGTGACCCATTCCGGTGAGCTGGCGGATCAGGCGGATGTGGTCTTTCGTCTGAAGAGAGGAGTGCTGATGCAGAATCGCTCCTGAAAACAGGGATGTATCAGGGATGACTGGGAATATATCTAATAAACCAAAAGGGCTATAATATTTACAAAGAAATAAAAAAATATCTTCTGAACGCAATAAAGTTTTCGGAAGATATTTTTATGTGCGCCTTTTCTGTTTTACCGGATGGCGATTCCCACTACGGTACTGAACAGGATAAATACCACACACAACAGGATTGAACTGTTGAATCCCATTAAATATGAAAACAGTAAAGAAAGTCCTGTTCCGAGAATCATAAATATACCATAGATTCTGCGGCCGGAAGTATCGTTCTGATTAACGGCAAAGAGACAGAGCCCTGTTATGGCAAGAGCGACGGCGGCGCCGAATATCCATGCCGCGAGAATACTTGCATGACCGGATAATACAGCCCAGAGTGCGGTTATGATTACGACCGGATATGCAGTCCATGCAATGATACGATTGTCCTGCCGGTTTTTGTTATCCATTTCAGCCATATCAGTTATCATATATTTTAAATCAATATTAGAAATATTATCGTTTCTTTTGCTCGATTTTCCGGAATTCATCAGTTCCGGAAGAGAAATATCAAGAGCGTCAGACAGAGGGACAAGAATACTGATATCGGGAAATCCTTTTCCTCTTTCCCAGCGGCTTACCGCTTTATCTGTTACTTTCAGTTTCTGTGCCAGTTCTGCCTGTGTCATATTTTTTTCTTTCCTGCATACTGCGATAAAAGCGCCGAATTTTTCTGCATCCATGCTGTTCACCTCCTGCTGTAAAGATATAATATTTAGAATGTTTTTAAAACCGATGAAGACTTTACTTTATAAGTTCCGGAAACTCTACGGATCGTTTACCGGGGCCGATACGTTCTTCTTCAGGATTATACCGCAGCAGTAAGAAAATGACATCAGTAAATCCGGCAGAATTCCGGATTTGATATATTTTCCCGATAATTTTTCCGGTTAAGGGAAGTATATCGTAAAATCCTGGATCCTGTGATACAATAGAGACAAATTTATAAGAAAGAAGGTTTTTGTTATGACAAAAGAAGTACGTGATTTTGTTATTGAAAAAACAAAGGATCTTATGGCAGCGCATTCCTGCAGTGCAGAAGCAAAAGCAGCGGCGCAGGCATGGCTGGATGCTGCCGGTACAGACAAAGAGCCGGAAGAGACAGCCAGATACATTGAGGAGCTGGAAGCTGACATTATGCCGGTAGACAATCTGATTGCATTTGCGGAGTCAGAGATGGGCGCGAAAGTATTTGGCGGTGAGAAAGCTGCAAAAGGTGTAGCTGAACACGGACGTCAGATTAAGGCCGCAGGCGGAAAATACTGTGACTGTCCGGCATGTGCTGCTGTTGCGGCGATTCTGGAGAAGAAAGAGGAAATGTTAAAATAAGCGGCTTATAAAACAAAAAGTGCCCCTATAACAGAACGTTGCGTCCTGCCATAGGGGCATTATTAATTTGACTGTCCGCTGCGGGGACGAGGGGAAGTTACTGCAGTTTCTCTCCTGTCAGCATCTCGTATCCCTGCAGATATTTATCAATTGTCTTCTGCACGATATCATCCGGAAGCGTCCAGTCGTTGTCCGGGTTGGCTTTGAGCCAGTCGCGGGCGAACTGTTTGTCAAAGGAGGGCTGGCCGTGTCCCGGCTCATATCCGTCAGCCGGCCAGAAACGGGAGCTGTCCGGTGTGAGCATCTCGTCGCCCAGAACGATATTGCCGTTTTCGTCCAGACCGAATTCGAACTTGGTATCTGCGATAATGATACCGCGGCTCAGGGCATAATCCGCGCATTTTTTGTAAAGAGCGATGGTGTAGTCGCGGAGTTTGGAAGCGTATTCTTCCCCTTTGCCCGGGAATGCCTTTTCAAGATGAGCAATGCTCTGCTCGTAGGAAATATTCTCATCGTGGTCGCCGATCTCAGCCTTTGTGGACGGTGTATAGATGGGGTCCGGCAGTTTATCGGATTCTTTGAGACCTTCCGGCAGGCGGATGCCGCATACAGTGCCGTCTTTCTGATAGCTTGCCCAGCCGCTGCCTGTAATATATCCGCGGACAATACATTCGATGGGAAGCATGTTCAGCTTCTTGCACATCATGCTGTTTCCGTCAAATTCCGGTTTCCGGAAAAATTCCGGCATATCTTTTACATCTGTGGAAATCATATGATTCGGCAGGATATCCTTTGTCATGTTAAACCAGAACTTGGACATCTGTGTGAGCACGGTTCCTTTTTTGGTAATCGTGTTTTTCAGGATAACGTCAAAACAGCTGATCCGGTCAGTCGCAACCAGAATCAGGCTGTCGCCGTTGTCATAGATTTCGCGTACTTTTCCTTCTTTAATCGGTTTCATTTTGTATACCTCGTCTGTTTATAATATGTTTCTGGCGGTCCGGAAGGGCTGTGCGCGGCCGGACTGCCGTTTGTGTTCCTATAATAGAATAAGCAGGATGAGAATAAAAAACAATACTTTTTTTATTTTTTTACAAAATCTGTGTGGTTTGCCTTATAATAGCATAAGAGAAAAAAGGAGGAACCGGCCATGAAAATCAAGATCAGAAATAAAGCGGCGTTTACTGACGCGGTAACGCCTCTGGAGGAAGCAAACAAAGAGATTTCCTATCGGGCGGCGCTGGAGGGAATCGTACTGCTGGAAAATGACGGCGCTCTTCCGCTGTCTCCCGGGAAAATTGCATTGTACGGAGCCGGAGCAGGGATGACGATCAAAGGAGGAACCGGTTCGGGCGAGGTAAATGAACGGCATGCAGTGACCATTCTGGAAGGGCTGGAGCAGGCCGGATTTACGGTGACGACAAAGAAATGGATCGAGGAGTATGCCGGACTGTACCGGGAAGGTGAGGAAGCGTACCGGAAAGAGTTCCAGCGGAAGATCATGCGGATGAAACCTTCCGAAATCATGAATTTTATGAGTGTTCCCTATCAGTATCCTTTCGGACAGCCGGTTACGGAAGCGGATATTCAGGCCTCTGATACAGATACATGTATTTATGTCGTTGCACGGCAGGCAGGAGAAGGCGGAGACAAAAGACTGGAGGGCGGAGAATATTCTCTGTCTGACGCGGAACTGGCCAATCTGAAAGCATGTGCCGAAGGGTATGATAAGACGATTGTAGTAATCAACACAGGCGCGGTTTTCGATCTGGGCTTTCTGGACCGTATTCACGGCATCAACAGTGTTGTCTTCTTTGCCCAGCAGGGAATGGAAGGCGGCAGGGCGTTCGCGGATCTGATCAGCGGAAAGACATCTCCTTCGGGAAAAACGGCAGATACATGGAGCAGAAAATATGAAGATATTCCCTGCGCAATGGAATACAGCTACCTGAACGGAAATGTGGATGAAGAATATTACCGGGAAGGCATTTATGTTGGATATCGTTATTTTGACAGTTTCGGCGCGGAACCACGGTATCCTTTCGGCTACGGTCTCTCCTATACAGACTTTTCTGTGGAAAAGGAGCAGGTGAACGTACTTCAGGCGGACGGCGCCGCGGAGGTACAGGTAAGAGTAAAAGTGACCAATACAGGAAACCGTTTCCCGGGGAAAGAAGTGGTTCAGCTCTATGTAAGCTGCCCTCAGAACGGGGCTCCGAAAGAATATCAGCAGCTGGCTGCATTCGGCAAGACGAAAGAACTGGCGCCGGGAGAAGATACAGAAATGCTGCTTGCGTTTGACCTGAGAGATCTGGCATACTTCCGCGAGGAGGATGCCAGCTATGTGCTGGATGCCGGAGATTATGTGCTGAGACTGGGAACATCCAGCAGAGATACGCGGCCGGCTGCTGTGCTTACGCTGGATCAGGACACTGTGACAGAGGTCTGCCGGTCTGTGCGTAAGGGAAAGAGTAAAGTAAAGGAGATCGATCCTCCGCAGCTGGATGATACAGAAGACATACAGGATACAGATGTGGAGCGGATTGCGGTCAGCGCGGAGAAAATTGCGGCGAAGACGCACCGGTATGTTCTGCCGGAAGCTGCCTGCAGCAGGGAAGCCCGGAAACTTCTGGAATCTCTGGATGATGAGGATATGTGTGAACTGCTTGTGGGCGCGGGAGTTCATGGCGGAGGCCCGAGATTTTTTGAAGCACCCGGAGCAGCCGGATATACGACCGGACGGCTGCTGGGAAAAGGAATCCCAAATGTCTGCCTGGCGGACGGGCCTGCAGGGCTTCGCCTGCAGCGGGTGTCTGCAGTGACAAGAAGCGGGAAGGTGAAAGGCGTTGAGCCGGCTATGTCCGCCATGAAGTATTTCCCGAAAGTGATGACCGGATTCAGCCTGGGAAATCCTGAGAAGCAGCCCTGTATTTATCAGTTTGCCACTTCATTTCCTGCGGGACTGTCTCTGGCCCAGTCCTGGAATCTGCCTCTTGCGGAAGCAGTGGGGGAAGCAGTGGGAAAAGAGATGGAGGCTTATGGAGTGACGTACTGGCTGGCTCCGGCCCTCAATATACATCGGAATCCTCTGTGCGGACGAAATTTTGAATATTATTCGGAAGATCCGCTGCTTGCGGGAAAGACAGCCGCGGCAGTGACAAGAGGCGTTCAGTCCCGGCGGGGCTGCTTTGCCACCATAAAGCATTTCTGCTGCAACAATCAGGAAGAAAACCGGAACCGGACCAACGCGAATGTGAATGAGCGGGCTCTGCGGGAGATTTACCTGAGAGCGTTCCGGATCGCGGTTGAAGAAGGAAGGCCGGGCGCTGTCATGTCCAGCTATAATAAGGTGAACGGCACTTATGTAAATAACAGCAAAGTGCTGCTGGATGGAGTGCTCCGGTGCGAATGGGGATTTGACGGGCTTGTGATGACGGACTGGCTTGCCACAGGCAAGGGACTTGGAAGCCATGCTCGGGCTGTGGCGTCCGGAAATGATCTGATCATGCCGGGCGGCAGAAGCGCAGTCCGCGGGCTGAAAAATGCAGTAAAGAGCGGAGCCGTTAAAAGGGAAGATCTGAGACGGTGCGCGGCAAATGTGCTGAAGGGCATAACCGGCTCCAGAATATACCAGGCGTACCGCAGACAGAAAGAAAAACAGGAAAGACAGAAAGAAAGGACCGAAAAATAACATGCATTACAGACGCAGACAGTACAATTCCGGAAAAAACAGCGGATACGGCAGAGCAAATAAGCAGAAAAAGAAGGGCGGCAGATGGATCCTGTGGACTGTTCCGGCAGTGCTGCTGTGCATTCTTCTGGGAGCAGGCGCATTCTGGTTCCTGGCCGGTCCGGCCGGGAAGAACGGGGCAGAGAGTTTCGGACCCCTTCCCCTGGGAGTGCCTTTTGCAAAAGCCGGTGTTCAGGCGGCTGCGGAGGTGTCGGGGGCCGGCCCGGAGGCGGAAGCGGCCTGGCAGGAAATGAAGATTGACCGCGTACTGGATTCCATGACTCTGGAAGAAAAGGTAAACCAGCTTTTTATGATTACTCCGGAGGCGCTGACCGGGGTGGGAACGGTGATCCAGGCCGGGGACGGCACCAGGGAGGCTCTGACAGAACATCCGGTGGGAGGTCTGATTTATTTTGCCCAGAATCTGAAGGATCCGGACCAGACCCGGACCATGCTTGAAAACACCCAGGAGTACGCATCTGCCCGGAGCGGATTTCCCATTTTCCTGTCCGTGGACGAAGAAGGCGGCCAGGTGGCAAGAGTGGGAAGCAATCCTTCCTTCGGCGTGCCGGAGATTGGAAATATGAGTGAAGTAGGCGCCGGCGGCGATACGCAGGAGGCAT
This sequence comes from Candidatus Mediterraneibacter norwichensis, assembly GCA_019112765.1. GTDB lineage: Bacteria > Bacillota > Clostridia > Lachnospirales > Lachnospiraceae > Mediterraneibacter > Mediterraneibacter norwichensis. Next base: position 18,833 of record DXIU01000076.1, read on the forward strand.
ATGAGACCGGCAGCACCATCGGAGCCTATCTGAAAGATCTGGGCTTTAATATGGACGCGGCGCCGGACGCGGACGTGCTGACCAATCCGGCAAATGAAGTAGTGAAGTACCGGTCCTTCGGCTCGGATCCGGATCTGGTATCCCGGATGGCGGCGGCAGAGCTGAAAGGGCTGAATGATCAGGGAATTATCGGCATGTACAAGCATTTCCCCGGACACGGAGGCACCACGGCAGATTCCCATGAGGGTTATGTTTATGTGGAGGAAAATCTGGAAGAGCTGAAAAGCGGAGCTCTGGTCCCCTTTCAGGACGGGGCGGACAACGGACTGCAGGTCATTATGGTCAGTCATATCGCCTGCCCGGAAGTGACCGGGAATAATACGCCGGCTACTCTGTCCCGGGAGCTGGTTACCGATCTTCTCAGGAAAGACATGGGCTTTGACGGGCTGGTAATCACAGATGCTCTGAATATGGGCGCCATAATGGAACAGTATTCCTCCGGGGAGGCCGCGGTGGCGGCTCTGAACGCGGGTGTGGATATGCTTCTCATGCCGGCGGATTTTCAGGCGGCGTATGACGGCGTTATGGCTGCTCTGGAAAACGGAGAACTGACCGAAGAGAGGATTGATGAGTCGGTAAGAAGGATTCTGGAGATCAAACTGGAAATGGAATAGATACGGAGACATTCATTTCTGTCCCGGAGATAATACCTCGTGCAGATTGTGCACGGGGTATTTTTCTGGGAAAAATTACCTGTATTCACAGGTGAAAGCGGACGTTAGTATAAAAATCAGAAAAATACATTGTTGATTTTTACAGAAAATATTGAGCGAAACTTGTTTCGTGAAAAGTGAAAAATTATATAAAATGTCGGAAAATAGTTTCGTAATTTGCAAATATTGATTAAATTTGCACCAAATGCTAAGATCTGTACAAAATTAATTTACTAAAAAACTTTCAGCAAAGAAGGAAAGGAGGGCAAATGAATATTCAGGATATTGCAAGGCTGGCCGGAGTATCCGCTTCCACAGTTTCCAAGGTCATGAACGGAAAAGACAGGGACATCAGTGAGGAGACAAAAAAGAAAGTACTTAGAGTAATAGAAGAGCAGCACTATGTTCCGTATTTTAAATTCCGGGAAAAAGAGGGACTGAAAAACCGTCTGATCGGATTGATTGTCAGACGGGAAAACAGGGAGCGGGAGGCAATCACGGTGAGTACAGAGCAGGCCGCCCGTTCAAAGGGGTATGGTCTTGTGATCCGATATGCGGAACCGGGAGACGACTTATGCGAATATGTGGAGGAAATGGCCCGGAAACAGGTCTCGGGAGTAATGATCGACTCAGAAAAGAAGATTCCCTGCGGCAGACTGGAAAATGCGGCGGTTTATCTGAACCAGACAAAGGAATTTGACCGGCATGAACGGGTGTCGTTCTATTACCGCCTTTCCGAAGCCGGAAGGATGGCGGCGGAAAGGCTGATGAAGGAAGGGCATCATAAAATTGCCTGTATTGTCCGCCGGGAGGATCATTCCATACTGGAAGGATACAGGATGGCTGTACAGAGCCACAATCTGCCGCTTCAGCCGGCGTGGTCCTATGAAGGAGAGTCTCTGGAGGCGGTGGAGAAGTATGGAATCCGGCAGTGCCTGACAGAAGAGGTGACCGCGGTGATCTGCGGTTCCCCGGATATTGCCTGCTGTGTATGGAAGCTGATGGAGAGAACCAGGATGCCCGTGCCGGACGCCCTGTCCATGATTGTGGTGGGCGACAGTCCGGTGCTGAAACTTCTTGGCGACGGGATTACAGCAGTCCGGCTTCCGGCAGGCCAGATGGCCAGAAATGCGGCAGAGTGTCTGACGGAGATGATTCAGGCGCAGAAAGAGATGGAACTGATGCGGAAGTTTTCTCCGGAAATTACAGAGCGCAGGAGCATCGTTCATCCGGCCCAGGAAAAACTGGGAGAAAAGATTATCGTTGTAGGCAGCATGAATATGGATGTGACGCTGGAGGCTTCAAGGATACCTGTAAAAGGAGAAACCCAGCTTGCGGAAAAGCTGTATGTCTTTCCGGGAGGAAAAGGAGCCAATCAGGCGGTAGGAGCCGGGAAGCTGGGCGGGCAGGTATATATGATCGGCTGTCTGGGAAACGATATGGACGGCAGAGAACTCTATACGAGTCTGATTGAAAATCATGTCCATATGGACGGCGTTCTGTTTGACACGGCGCTGCCAAGCGGCAAGGCATACATCAATGTGGACCAGGACGGGGAAAGTACAATTGTAGTTTATCAGGGAGCGAACCGCAGTCTGAATCAGTCCCAGATACAGAAGTGCCGGTATCTGTTCGAGAGCGCGGCATACTGCCTGCTCTCCATGGAGATCCCGGATGAAATTGTGGAATATACCATACGGATCTGCAGGCGGACGGGGACGAAAGTAATCCTGAAGCCTTCCGCTACAGAGCAGATGAAAGAAGAACTGTATGCGGACGTGGAGTATTTTATTCCGAATGAAAATGAGCTGCATCTGCTGGTGCCGGGCAGCATGGGAATTGAAGAAAAGGCCCGTCTGCTGCGGGAAAAGGGGGTTGAAAATGTAATTGTGACGCTGGGAGCCAGAGGATGCTATCTGGTAAACGGAGAGCTGTCCATGTATTTTGGAGGAAGCGGCTTTGAAGCGGTGGATACCACGGGAGGCGCGGATTCTTTTATCAGCGCGCTGGCAGTGTGCCTGAGCGAGGGGAAACCTCTTGTGCAGGCAGTCCGGTTTGCCATCTATGCTTCCGGTATTACGGTGACCAGATACGGGGTGCAGCCGGCCCTTCCCGACCGCCGGGCAGTGGATGTGTATGAAGATGAAATATACGGGCCGCAGACTATGACAGAAGAAAGGATGTGGAAAAGTGATTGATGAACAACTGAAGAAGGAGTGGCTGGAGTCGGTGGGCACAGAGGATGCCCTTTTCGATCCGGAGGAAAATGCAGAGCTTCTCCGGAGACTGCGGAAACCGGAGGGCAGGATTGACGCAGTGCTGGATACGGATACTTATAACGAGATTGACGATCAGTACGCGCTGGCCTATATGATTAATTCCGGCGAGAAAATCAATCTGAAGGCAGTTTACGCGGCCCCTTTTACCAACTGCAAATCTGACGGCCCGGGGGATGGCATGGAAAAGAGCTATGAAGAGATCCTTCATATTTTAAAGCTTATGAACCGGGAAGATCTTAAGAACCGGGTATTCCGGGGCTCCCGGGAATATCTGCCGGACGAAAAGACGCCGGTGGTCTCGGAGGCCGCGGAGGATCTGGCGGACAGGGCCATGAGTTATACCAGGGAAAATCCGCTTTATGTGGTGGCCATTGCCGCCATTACCAATATCGCTTCAGCCATTCTGCTGAGGCCGGAGATTACAGAACGGATGGTTCTGGTATGGCTGGGAGGAAATGCCCTGGACTGGCCCAATAACAGAGAATATAACCTTTATCAGGATATTGCGGCAGCCAGAGTGATCTTTGAATCCCGGGTACCTCTGGTGCAGCTCCCCTGTATGGGAGTGGTCTCCTCCTTTACGGTCAGCGGACCGGAGCTGAAAGCATATCTGAAGGGGAAAAATCCGCTGTGCGATTATCTGGCGGACTTTACCGAGCAGGAGGCATTAGCCTGCGGAGGGGGCAGGACATGGAGCCGGCCCATCTGGGATGTGACCGCGGTGGGGTGGCTGCTGGACGGAGATCTGATGAGCGACCGGATAGAATATGCGCCGCTTCCGGAGTACGACCACCGGTATTCTCTGCGGAAGAACAGTCATTTTTATAAATATGTGTACTATATTAACCGGGATAATTTACTGGAAGATCTGGTGAAAAAACTGACCGGACAGAGAAACTGAAAACAGACAGAATTACGATAAATCAACAGGAGGAAATGAGAATGAAAAAAATAGACAAGCTGGCAATCTTTTTAATCCCCATTGGTGTGGCTCTGAATTTTATCGGAGCACAGATCGCGATGCTTCTGAAGCTTCCGGTGTATCTGGATGCCATAGGGACGATTGTTGTGGGCGCCCTGTGCGGCGGCATCCCGGGAGCTGTGGTCGGTGTGATTTCAAACACCATTAATTCCATTACATATCCGGCCTATGTGTGGTATGGAATTATCAGCGCGATCTACGGTATACTGGCTGCTTATCTTTCCAGACGGAAAGTATTCTGCTCCCTGTGGAAGACAGTGCTGGCGTCCCTCTTATTCGCCACCATCGGCGGCGTGCTGAATTCCTGCATTACATGGATTCTCTTTGGCTTCAACTTTGCTACGGATACTACGGCGATCTTCGCGATTCCTCTGCATTCGGCTCTGGGATTCCCGAAATTCGCGGCACAGATGATCGCGGCCATCTGTATGGATGTGGCAGATAAGTTCCTGTCGGTTATGGCCATGTTCTTTATCTTAAAGAGTATGCCGAACCGTTTCCTGGTGAAGCTGAAACTGGGAGATGTATATATTAAGGAGGCAAAATAGTGGAGCGGACATTTATCGACAGTTTTCGTCATGACCAGACTTACCATAACTGGTTCCTGGATTTTAATCCACTTTCAAAACTGAATCTGCTGTTTGCCCTGGGCTTCGCGTCCATGGCTGCCGCATCCTGGGAGTTCGGACTGCCGCTCTGCCTTGTGTACTGCATTCTGGCATTCTGTGCGGGGAAGGGAATGTCCTTTCTGAAGCCTTTCGGTGTGGTAGTGGTGATTTTTGGTTTTTTTACCCTTGTAATCCGGCAGTTTTCCGTGGAGGGCACTACGGTGCTCTTCCGCCTGTTCGGAGTGCTTCCGGTTACCCGGGAAGCGCTGATAAACGGACTGGACACGGCGTCGTATCTGCTGGGATTTTCCGGAGCGGTTATTCTGTTTTTCGCGACTACGCAGATGCGGGATCTCATGTATTCGCTGGAGAAAAAAGGCATGTCCCATGAAGTGTCCTACATTGTGCTGGCATCATTTCAGACCATTACTGATCTGAAGAAAAATACGGCTCAGATTATGGAGTCACAGAAGGCGAGAGGAATTGAGACAGAGGGCAGCGTAATCCGCAGGATAAAAGCATTTTTCCCGATCCTGGGTCCGCTTGTTCTGGGTGCTATCTCCAGCACGGAGGAAAAGTCCATCGCAATGGACGCCAGAGCATTTTCCGTAAAGTGCAGCCATACATTTCTTCGGGAATTAAGGCCGGTGCCGTTGTATGAGAAGCTGATAGTAATTTTGGCGGACGTACTGCTTCTTGCAGTGATCGGAGTACGTCTGTATCAGATGTTCGGATAAAGGAGAGAAGAAAAATGGCAGTGGTAAAGCTGAAAAATATTAACTACAGATATCCGCTGACGAAAGAATATGCGCTTAAGGATATCAGTTTTGAATTTGAGGAAGGAAAATTCTATGGGCTGATCGGGGAAAACGGAGGCGGAAAGACAACGCTGTGCAGTCTCATCCGGGGACTGATCCCGCATTTTTATCACGGGGAACTGGAAGGGCAGGCGGAAGTTTTCGGTACGGATATCAGAGATCACAAGGCGGAGGAGCTGGCTGTGCGCATCGGGTATGTGTTCCAGAATCCGTTCAGCCAGATGAGCGGCGTAAAAAATACTGTGTTCGAAGAGATCGCCATGGGACTGGAAAACCTGGGTGTGGAGAAGGAGGAAATGATACGGAAGGTAGAGGATGTGTGCCGCCTTCTCAACATTGAGGAGCTGATGGATAAAAATCCCAATGAACTGTCCGGCGGACAACGGCAGAGAGTTGCTTTTGCTTCTATTATAGTAATGGACAATGACATGCTGGTTATTGACGAGCCGACCAGCCAGCTGGATCCCCACGGGACAGAAAATGTGTTTGAGATTATCCGCAAGCTGAAAGAGACCGGGAAGACAATTATTCTTGTAGAACACAAGATAGATCTGATCGCGGAGTACTGTGACGAGATTCTGGTTATGGAGGCAGGGCAGATCGTGTGTCACGGAGAGACGGAGAAAATACTTTCTTCCCTGGAACTGCTGGATCACAATGCCATGATTCCTCCGGCAGCTCTGTGGGGACACGAGATGAAGGCGGCAGGCAGGCCCCTTGCGGGGATTCCGGTTACGGCAGCCCAGGCAGTGGAATACGCCCGGAGAAGAGGAGGAACAGAAGATGGCGATTGAACTGAAAAATGTATCGTTTGCCTATCCAAACGGATATGTGGCAAATGAAAACCTGAATCTGACAATTGAAAAGGGCGAGAAGATTGCTATTGTAGGACAGAACGGAGCAGGAAAAACCACGGCGGTGAAACTGATGAACGGACTGAACCGCCCCTCCGGCGGTGACGTGCTGGTGGACGGAGTAAACACGAAAGAGAAAAGCTGCGCCTGGATCTCGGGAAAAGTCGGATATGTGTTCCAGAATCCGGACGATCAGATCTTTAACAGCACAGCTCTCGCAGAGATCCAGTATATGCCGAAGTATTTTAAGCTTCCGGAAAGCGAGATAAAAAAGAGAACTGACCGGGCGGTGGAATTGACAGGAATTGGAAAATATCTTACCATGAATCCACTGGATATCCCTTACGCCATACGGAAGTTCGTGGCCATTGCGGCCATTATCGCTACGGAACCGGATTATCTTATACTGGATGAGCCCACAGCCGGTCAGGATAAGCGTGGCAATGAAACACTGGAGCGGATTATAGAAGAACTGGGACGGGAAGGAACGGGAGTGATTGCCATCAGTCATGATATGGACTTTGTGGCGGCCAATTTCCCAAGAATTATTGCCATGGCCCATAAGAATATTATTGCAGACGGAACGGCCAGGGAAATCTTCTGGAATGAGGATGTAGTCCGGGAGTCGAAGATCAAAATGCCTCAGATCGCAAAAATCGCTTCAGAACTGGGACTTTCAGGGAACATTTTATTTCGCAGTGAGCTGACACAGGCAGTAAGATAGCCCGGACAGCCCTGCGCCGGACAGCAGATGGAAAGGCAGAAAGAACTTATTGATTCGGGCACAGGTTTTATTTAGGAGAAAGAATATGAAAATAGCTGTAGTGGGCAGCATGAACCTGGATATGATTGTTCATGCTGACCGGATTCCATTGAAAGGGGAAACAATTAGAGGGGACGGTCTGGAGTATCAGCCGGGCGGAAAAGGAGCGAATCAGGCAGTAGCCATGGCAAAGCTGGGAGCGGATGTCGCTATGTTCGGCTGTGTGGGGGATGACAGCGCCGGCAGACGTCTGCTGGAGAACCTCCGCGTGTGCGGGGTATCGGCAGATGCCGTGGAGATGCTGAAGGGCGTGCCTACGGGGCAGGCAATTATAACTGCCGGCGGCGGAGACAATACCATTGTGATCATAGAAGGAGCCAACGGATACGTAAATGTAGATTATGTAAACCGGAACCGGGAAAAGATTCTGGAAGCGGATCTCATTGTTCTGCAGAATGAGATTCCGGAGGACGCGATTGCATATACCATACGCATGTGCTCTGACGCAGGCAGGACGATTCTGTGGAACCCGGCTCCTGCCCGCGCGCTGGACAGGGATCTGGTTGAAAGGGTCAGTTATATCACCCCCAATGAACATGAAGTATGTCTGATCTGGGAGACCGATGAAAGCCGGGTAGGCAGTCTGATGGAGCAGTATCCGGGCAAGCTGCTGGTCACCCAGGGGGAAAAGGGCGTCAGCGTATACATACCGGGCAGGGGGCTTCAGACCCTTCCCGCCATGAAGGTGGAGGTGAAGGACACCACCGGAGCAGGCGATACGCTGAACGGGGCCTTCTGCGCCGGTCTGGCCAGGGGCATGGACGAGCTGGAAGCCCTGCGGTTCGCCAACGCAGCGGCAGGACTGTCTGTCCAGAAGTATGGAGCCCAGGCCGGGATGCCAACGCTGGAGCAGGTGGAGGCGGCGCTGGCAGGGGCGTGAGAAGTATAAAAAATGAGCAGAGAAGAAGCGGCGGAGGGGTTTCGCAAAGTATTTCCTTATCTGCTTCAGGGCGATACAGGGTCTCTATAACGGAAATACAATCCCGTTCTGCCGTCTTACTTCGTCAATAATCCGAATAGTATCCAGAGAATACTGCAGATACTTATGGTTCACATCCTTATCTTTAATCAGTCTTATAAATTCCCTTATTTCATAAATCATATTGTTTTCTGCCGGTGTATAGGGAAGCATCTCTGTACTCCCTCCTGACAGTGGATCCCGGGATCCTTTCCTGAGACGCAGCTCCAGAGTCTCAGGGCGGCTGACATAGTCGATGAGAAGGGAGCCTTTTTCTCCCTGGATCACACTGGGCGTGACGGAAACCGCGGTCTTGGAGTAAACAGCTTCCGCGGTCATACTGTCGTACTGCAGCAGCACCGCGCCGCTTCCTTCAAAGCCGTTTTCCAGTTTTACAGAGCAGGATCTGATCTGCTTCGGCATCCCGAACAGGCGGACCAGAGAGTGGATACAGTATACGCCGATATCCATAACCGCGGCATTGCACAGATCCGGATTGAAAGCGTTTACACTTTCCCCGCTGAGAAACCGGTCGTACCGGCTGGAATACTGGCAGAACTCAAATGTGGCGCGGGAGAGACGGCCCAGCCGGGGCAGGGCCTTTTCGATCAGACCGTATGCCGGATCGAAATCCGGACGCATGGCTTCCAGAAGGATCAGACCGTTTTTCCGGGCACAGTCAATCATGGACTGTACCTGGGTTTCATTTACCGCCATAACTTTCTCGCAGAGAACATGTTTCCCGCGGCTCAGTGCCTTCAGAGTCTGTTCACAGTGAACAAAGTTGGGAGACGCCACATAGACCGCATCCAGTCCGGAAGCAAGAAAGGCGTCGTAATCCGTATATACCCGGGGAATTCCGTGCTTTCCGGCAAAACTGTCTCCGGTTTCCTGTTTCCGGGAACAGACGGCATACAGTTCTGCTTCCGGTATAAGAGCAGCCGCTTCGCAGAAGTCGCTGCTGATAAAATTGGTTCCGATTATTCCGATTTTAAGCTTCATAAAATTTTCCTCCTGTCAGAATGCAGGCAGATGGACCGGGGACCCTTCCGGCTGCCTGAATAAATACTGTTGCAGTACAGTTTACCATATCAGGACGCAGCGGAGACAACTGAATTTAAGGTGTTTTTTTATTTTGCCGGATACAGATTACCTTAAGAATGTATACATAGCATCTTAAGAATCTTTACAGGACATATTAATATCTGCCCCTTACAATAAATTTCAACAAAGACGCAAGGGGTGATGACAAATGATTTTAAAAAACAGAGACACACAAGAAGAATATAACAGCATTCTCGACTGTCTTGAACAGACGGAAGAGAAGTACAGATATAAAACTGCTGTGTCTGACACAAAACTGTCGCTGACATGGCATGAACTTGCCGTAATGGCACGAAAAATCGGAAGTGGACTCAGCCGTCTGGTTCCGCCGGGAAGTCCGGTGCCTGTCTTTATGGAAAAAAGTTCAGTTACACTGGCGGCCATGTTCGGCGCTGTATATGCCGGATGCTTTTATGTTCCGGTAAATCCGGACAATCCGGGAGACCGTCTGAAGAAAATCTTCCAGACCCTGGAGGCAGAGACTGTTATCGCGGACGAAAATGGAAAAAGGCTTCTGGAGAGTGCCGGACTTCTGGCAGACGGAAAGCTGAAGCCGGTACTGGCGGAAGAGCTTCTTCAGTCGGAGGCGGATGTGGAGATGCTTGCAGAGAACCGGGCGAAAAGACGCGGCACAGATCCGCTGTACGGGCTGTTTACATCCGGTTCCACGGGAAATCCGAAGGCGGTAATTGTAAGCCATGGAGCAGTGCTTCGGTTTATCGGACATTTTACGGAATGCTTCCATATAACAGAGAAAGATGTTCTGGGAAACCAGGCGCCGTTTGACTTCGACGTTTCGGTAAAAGATATTTATTCGGCAGTGATGACGGGAGCGGAACTGGCGCTGATTCCAAAAGAGTATTTTTCAACGCCGCCCAGACTTCTGGATGATCTGTGTGAACGGAAGGTGACTACGCTGATCTGGGCTGTGTCCGCGCTGACGCTTGTATCTTCACTGAAAGGCCTGGCTTACCGGGTGCCGGAGCAGGTGAACAAGATTATGTTCAGCGGCGAGGCCATGCCGCCGAAACAGCTGAGGATCTGGCAGGAAGCTCTTCCGGACGCAGAGTTTGTCAATCTGTACGGACCTACGGAAATTACCTGCAACTGTACGTTTTACCGGGTGAAGCGCAAGTATGATGATAAAGAAAAAATTCCCGCAGGACGGGCGTTCCCGGGAAGAACTGTATTTCTTCTCGGTGAAGACGGGAAGCAGATTACCGGGCCGGGCCGGCAGGGAGAGATCTGTGTGGCAGGAGAATCTCTTGCGGAAGGATATTACCGCAGTCCGGAGCAGACAGCAGAGAGATTTATTCTGTATCCGGTGAATGGAAAGAAAGAGACAAGAATTTATAAAACCGGAGATATGGGATGTTTTGATGAAGACGGAGAACTGGTATTTGCCGGACGGAAGGATTTTCAGATCAAGCACATGGGACACAGGATTGAGCTGGAAGAAATAGAAAGCGCTATGAACGGCGTGAATCATATTCAGAGAAGCTGCTGTATATTTGACAGAGAGAGAAACCGTATTGTGGGCTTTTATATGGGGGATGTGGACTCTTCGGCAGTGCGCAGCGCGCTGAAAGAGAAGCTTCCGCTTTATATGGTGCCTCCCCGTCTGATTCAGATGAGCGTTATGCCGCTGAATAAAAACGGCAAAACAGACCGGGATTATCTGAAAAAAATTGTGTCCGGGAAAGGAAGGTAGGAAATTTGAGAAAAGAACAACTGGAATATGCGGCAGCCCGTTACGGAACGCCTTTGTATATTTTTGATCTGGATATGCTGACGGAGCAGACGGAAAGACTTCGCAGTGCTTTTGGAAAAGATGTGGGACTGTGCTACGCGATGAAGGCCAATCCTTTCCTGACCGCCCACATGGCGCGGGAAGCGGACCGGATTGAAGTGTGTTCCATGGGTGAATTTGAAATCTGCAGGAAACTCAGGATCCCGCCGGAAAAACTGTTCATATCCGGAGTGCTGAAGAAAAAAGAAGATATCTTCAGAATTCTGGAATTCTGTCGGGGGCGGTGCGCGTACACTGTGGAATCTGTAAAACAGCTGCATTATTTTGTAGAGTGGAGCGACGCTCATATGGTAAAGCTCAGACTGTATCCCAGACTTACAAGCGGCAATCAGTTCGGAATGGATGAAGATATGCTCCGCAGTGTGTTTCATGTGGTGAATATGAGTCCGTATCTTGAAATAGAAGGAATTCACTATTTTTCCGGAACTCAGAAACGTTCGCTGAAGCAGCTGGAAAAAGAGATTTCCATGCTGGATGATCTGCTGATCCGGATGCGGGATGAGTGGAAAGCATCTGTTCCCTGTCTGGAATACGGGCCGGGTATCGCGGTGCCTTACTTCCAGGGCAAAGCCGTACAGACGTATGAAGAGGAAGGCCTGACCGGCCTCAGAAAAGCCATTGACTCCATGAGATGGAAAGGGCATGTGACAATCGAGCTGGGGAGGGCCATTGCGGCAGAGTGCGGATATTATCTGACGCAGATCCGGGATATAAAGAAAAACGGTGACACACAGTACTGTATTGTGGACGGCGGAAACCACCACATCAATTATGACGGACAGATCCGGGGAATGTATGAGCCGCATCTGCAGATACTTCCCGGGGAACCGCAGGGCAGAGAAAAAATGTGGACAGTATGCGGCGCGCTCTGTACCGCAAACGATGTGCTGTGCAGAGATGTAAAGCTGACAGGAGTTCAGAGCGGGAAAGTTCTTGTCTTTGAGCGGACGGGCGCTTACTCCGCGATGGAGGGAATGTCCCTGTTCTTAAGCCACCCGCTGCCGTCTGTCGTGACGTATCAGAAGGACGGAGGCTGGCGGCTGCTAAGAAAACAGAAAGATACTTATTTGATGAATATGCCGGAGGACGGCGGGAAGAGCTGTCTGACAGAAGAAATAACAGAGATTGCAGGAGGTTTATCAGGATGGAAACTTTAATGAACATTTTACGGGAAATTGACGACAGCATTGATTACGAAAAAGAACAGGCTCTGATTGACGACAGGCTTCTTGACTCTTTCGGGGTGATTACCCTTGTGGCAGAACTGGAAGACGCATTTGACATTTCCATTGAAGCGTCAGAGATGGTTCCGGAGAACTTTAACTCTGCCGGGGCGATTTATAAAATGATTTGCAGACTGCAGGAGATTTAAACAATGTCTTATGATTCATTACTGTATGTGCTTTTGTTTCTCCCCATATGCCTGGCAGTTTACCAGCTTGCGCCGAAGGGATGGCGCAGGCGGGTGCTGCTGGCGGCCGGATATGTATTTTTCTATCTGTTCAGCGGAACACTTCTGGTATATCTTCTGGGAACCACGCTTCTGGTCCACTGTATCGGTATCTGGCTGGAATGGCTGAAGTCGGAGGAAAAAGCTGCTGCCGCGGCAGTCCCGGGGAGCGGGAAAAAGGCGGTAAAAGCGGAATATCAGAAGCAGAGCAGACGGGTGCTCTTTCTGGGGACCGCGATTTTGCTGGGCGTGCTGGCATATCTGAAATACTATAATTTCTTTGTGCAGAATGTATCCGGTATCCTGGAAGTGTTTCATTTCCCATTTTCACCGGAAGAAAAATCTCTTATCATGCCTATCGGTATATCCTTTTATACTCTGCAGGCTGTCAGCTACATGGCAGATGTGTACTGGGGGAAGATAAAGGCGGAGAGAAGCCTGGAGAAAACTGCTCTTTTCCTTGCGTTTTTTCCACAGATCATGGAGGGCCCGATCAGCAGGTACTCGGATGTGGCTGATACGCTTTTTGCTGAGAAACCTCTGGAGGTTCAGAATCTGCAGAACGGGTATATCCGGATCCTGTGGGGATTTTTCAAGAAAAAGATTGTGGCCGACAGGCTGGCTATCGCGGTGGGGATGGTGTTTGACCACTACACTTCCTACAGCGGAGCTGTAGTAGCGGTATCAGCTGTAGCCTATACTGTGCAGCTTTATATGGAATTTTCGGGGTGCATGGATATAATTATCGGAAGCGGCGAGCTTTTCGGAGTCCGGCTTCCGGAGAATTTCCGTCAGCCGTTCTGCGCGAGAAATGCGGCGGAGTTCTGGAGAAGATGGCACATTACACTGGGAGTATGGTTTAAAACATATATTTTCTATCCGGTTTCCATGTCCGGAATTGTAAAGAAATGGAATCAGTACGGCAGAAAACATCTGGGGAAATACATAACCATGCTGGGAACTTCTGCCATGGCGCTTCTTCCGGTCTGGATATGCAACGGATTGTGGCACGGCGCCAGATGGAGCTATATTTTCTACGGTCTGTATTATTTTACTCTGATTCTGCTGGGGATTGCCGTGCAGCCGGTAAGGGACCGGGTGCTGAGTATCTGTCATATCCGGGAGGATTCCCGGGGGTGGCGGAGAGTTCAGATCACAAAAACATGGGTCATTATTTTTGTCGGCGAGCTGTTCTTCCGGGCGGATGGATTCCGGGCAGGGCTGCATATGTTCCGGAGTATATTTGAGGATTTTCAGATCCGGCAGTTGTGGGACGGGACGCTCCTTGAACTGGGGCTGCAGCAGTCTGATATTGCGGTGGTCGTGGCCGGATGCATTGTGGCGGCGGCAGTCGGCATGATAAAAGAGCGCGGCATATGTGTGAGAGAACGGCTTGCCGGGTGCCGGCTTCCGGTGCGCTGGTGTGCATATTATGCGCTGATTCTGGCGGTGATCATATTTGCGGCATACGGGGACGGCTATCAGAAAGTTGACCTTATATATGCGGGATTTTAGGGAAGTATTTACAATACGGCAAGGAGGAAGGTTTGAAGACAAAAAAGAGAATTATTTTATTTATTTTAATATTGGTACTGCTGCTGGGAGCACTTTCTTTCGTTATACAGAGAGTGGCTTTGGGCATGAAGAACGGAATTGTGGGAAGAAGCCGTGCATTCGCGACGGTCAGCGCGGAAGCGAAAGAGACCATTGATGTGCTTGTGATCGGGGACAGTGAAAGTTATACATCCATGTCCCCAATGGATCTGTGGAGTCAGACGGGGATTACCTCGTTTGACTGCGGACAGCCCGGACAGAGGATACAGGAGACCTGTTTCCTGTTAAAGGAAGCTTTGAAGACACAGTCGCCGAAAATAGTTATTCTTGAAACAAACGCTATGTTCCGGGATCCGGGATTCCTGGAAAATATTTCCATGTCGATCATTGAACCCATTCGATATTATTTTCCTGTTTTCCGTTATCACAATCTGTGGAAGCAGATTTTTGACGGCAAGAAAGATCCCGGGCGCAGTGTGTTTAAAGGATTTGAAATCCGGGATAAGGTAGTTCCTTATGAAGGTTCGGATCAATATATGAAAGAAACAGAAGATGTGCAGGAAATTCCGAAATTTGTCCGGCACTATATGGAAGATATCAAAAAAATGTGTGAGGAAAAAAACGCGGATCTTCTTCTTATGAGTGCGCCCTCTCCCCACAATTATAATTATAAGAAGCATAATGCACTTGAAAATTATGCGAAAGAAAACGGCCTTCCGTATATTGATCTGAATATGAAAACAAAAGAAATCGGAATTGACTGGAAAAAAGACAGTTATGATAAAGGCGATCATCTGAATCTTCACGGAGCGCAGAAAGTTACTGCATATATGGGAAAATATCTGACAGAAAACTATTCTCTGCCTGATCACAGAGGGGAAGATGGATATCAGGAGTGGGAAGCTCTTTCTGTGCAGTTCCAGGCCGAGGTTGAGAGCCGCAGCTTAAAAGCCGGGAAATAGGAGAAAAGTAAAAACAGAAGAAAATGAGAAACAGAAGAAGATGAAAAAGCCAGCGGGGAAATCCTTCCTACAGGAAGAATTTCTCCGCTGCTTTTATCAGATATCCGGTGTCTTCTGCGCCGGCAGTTTCATAAGGAGAATGCATGGCAAGCTGGGGCAGGCCGATATCAACGGTGTTCAGAGCCACCCGGGTGTTTGAAATATTTCCCAGGGTGGAGCCTCCGGCCATATCAGAGCGGTTCGCAAAGGTCTGAACCGGTACGCCGGCTTCCCGGCATATGTCCCGGAACATAGCGGCGGAAAGCGCATCGGTGCAGTATTTCTGCCCGGCGTTGAATTTGATCACAATTCCTCCGTTCAAAAACGGACGGTTGGAGGGATCGGCCTTATCTGTATAGTTTGGGTGGACGGCGTGGGCGTTGTCAGCCGAAATCATGAAGCTGTCCGCAAGATGAATCAGATAGTCTTCCTTTGTCATTCCCAGACTGCAGTATGCCCTGGTCAGAGTGTCATACAGGAATGTGGACGCGGCGCCCTGCTTTGTAGCGCTTCCGGTTTCCTCGTTGTCCAGAACACAGTGAACGGCCAGGAAAGATTTTCTTGGAGCGGCAAGAAATCCTTTCAGAGAAGCAAAGGCACATTGCAGATCATCCAGCCGGGGGCCGGAAATATACTCCTGAGACGCACCCCAGACCGAACCCTTCTGCCGGTTGTATAAAAACAGATCATGCCCCAGAATCTCGTCTTCTTTTATACCGGCAGCGTCAGCGACAGTCTTCAGAAATGTTCCTTTGGCGGAAATGCCGCCGTAAAGAGGAAGCATGTCTTTCTGGATATTGTAGGAATATCCTTTATTGGCCTCACGGTTCATGTGGATGGCAAGACTGGGAATCATAACAAGATCCCGGTCAATATTTATAAGACGGGCTTCAAAATTCCCTGTGTCCTTGTTTTTGGTGATCACTCTGCCGGCTACAGAAAGCGGCCGGTCAAACCAGGGGGCACACAGCATGCCGCCGTATCCTTCCACATTCAGACGTATGTAATGATTCTCCGATTCCAGCTCCGGATTTTCCTTGATCTTGAAGGAAGGCGAGTCGCTGTGGCTGGCCATTATGCGCATGCCCGGAAAATCCTGTTCCGGAACAGTGAAAGCAATAAGAGCAGAACCATTGCGCACGACAAAATAACGCCCGCCCCTCTGAATCCTCCATTTTTCATTTTCCCGCAATTGTATAAACTGTTCCTTTAAAAGCAAATCCTCCATAAAATTCACTGCGTGGAAACAAGAAGGGCTGGATTCAATAAAATGAATAAGTTCTTTGGAAATTGTGTGGTTCATTGTGAAAACTCTCCTTAAAGGGGACGGACCCTTTTGCAAAAGGGTCCGTCCCCTGTTGTTGATATTTTCAG
Source organism: Candidatus Mediterraneibacter norwichensis (assembly GCA_019112765.1). Taxonomy (GTDB): domain Bacteria; phylum Bacillota; class Clostridia; order Lachnospirales; family Lachnospiraceae; genus Mediterraneibacter; species Mediterraneibacter norwichensis. The sequence continues at coordinate 35,161 of DXIU01000076.1, forward strand.
AATATAATTCCAACTTTGCTCTGTCAAGAGAAATATTCTGTAATCTTTCTGTGCTCATTCCTTTACAATGACAGAACTGCGAGGGTATACTGTATGATAACAGCTGTGAAAACGGAGGAGGTGTGGTTATGCGGATTTTGATTGCGGAGGATGAAAGGGATCTGAACCGGATCATCAGTTCCCGGCTGTCGGAGGAGCATTACAGTGTGGATTCCTGCTTTGACGGGGAAGAGGCGCTGGAGTATCTGGAAAGTGCCGCCTATGATGCGGTGGTGCTGGATATTATGATGCCGAAGGTGGACGGCCTGACGGTGCTGAGGAAGGTGCGCGGCCGTGGTGACGCTACTCCGGTTCTTCTTCTGACGGCGAGGGACAGTATTGAGGACCGGGTAACCGGTCTGGACGCGGGGGCAAATGATTATCTGGTCAAGCCTTTTGCTTTTGAGGAGCTGCTGGCCAGGATCCGGGTGCTTCTGAGAAAACCGGCTGATGTGCCGACTGCCTGTTACCGCCTGGCGGATCTGGAGGTTCACACGGATACTCATAAAGTGATGCGGGCAGGCGAGGAGATCCGTCTGTCCGGCAAGGAGTTTTCTCTTCTCCGGTATATGATACAGAACCAGGGAATTGTACTCTCGCGGAACAGGCTGGAACAGCATCTGTGGAATTTTGACTATGCCGGAGGTTCCAATGTGATTGATGTCTACATCCGTTATCTGAGAAAGAAGATTGATGAGGGACATGATACGAAACTGATTCATACGGTGCGGGGCGCCGGGTATGTTTTGAAGGTGCAGGAATGAAACGATTGTCTTTAAAAATAAAACTGACTGTTTTATATACGTTTTTTATGGTGCTTGTGACCTGCGCGGCTCTGGCAATCCTTTTTTCTCTGAGCAGCCGGGAAGTGCTGTCCTCCACACAGTCCAAACTGGAAAGAAGGGTTCAGGAGAGCACGGATGATATTCTGCTCCGGAACGGCGAGCTGAAGCTTGAGACGGATTTTTACTCTGTGACACAGGACGTATATCTGTCTCTTTATGATGAAGATATGTATTTTCTCTATGGAAAGGTTCCTTATGGCTTTGACTCCCAGCCGGAGTTCGCGGACGGTCAGACAAGAAGTATTACAGAGGGAAATACAGAATGGTATGTTTACGACATGTCCTTCCGTCTGGCGGAGAATTATACAGTATATATCCGGGGAATCACGTCTGTTACGGACGCAGAGGCAAGTTTTACGGTTACTCTCCGGTTCGCGCTCATTCTGCTGCCGGCGCTTGTTATTGTGACGGCGTTTATCGGATACCGCTTTACCCGGCGGACGCTTATGCCGGTTAAGAAAATTACAGATACTGTGAGGGAAATCCGTGCGGACGCAGATCTGTCCCGCCGCATTGGCATTACGGATAAAGGCGGAAAGCACAGAGATGAAATCTACACGCTGGCAGATACGTTTGACGGAATGCTTTCAGAACTTGACGAAGCGTTTCAGAGGGAAAAGCAGTTTACATCGGATGTGTCCCATGAACTGCGCACACCGGTAAGCGTAGTTCTGGCTCAGTGCAGCGCATGTCTGGAGGACGAAACCCTTTCGCCGCAGCAGCGGGAGCAGATTATGCTGATTCAGAAAAAGGCGCAGGATATGTCGGATATTATTTCCCACCTGCTGTTCCTTTCCAGAGCGGATCAGGGAAGACAGCCGCTGCACAAAGAATATCTGAATCTCAGCGAACTTACCGGTATGATTGTTGAGGAACAGAAATTTCTGGCGGAAGAGGACGGCCGGGGTGTGACGGTGGACAGCAGGATTGAGCCGGATCTTCATGCGTGGGCGGATGAGACCCTTTATATCCGGATGCTGATTAACCTTATTTCAAATGCCGTGACTTACAGCAAAGAGAACGGACATGTTTCCGTTTCTCTGAAGCGTTCCGGCGGGGAAATTATCGGATGCGTGGAAGATGATGGAATCGGGATTGAAGCAGAATATCTTCCCCATATCTGGGAACGGTTTTACCGGGCGGATACGTCCAGAACCGGACGAAAGGGAGAAAATCATTCCGGCCTGGGGCTGTCCATGGTTAAGTGGATTGTGCAGGTTCACGGCGGAGATGTGAAAGCCGAAAGCCGACCGGGAGAGGGGAGCAGATTTACCTTTGCCCTTCCGGCAGAAAACGGAGAGGCCGCCTGCGAAGGCAAAGACTGACAGCATAAAAATAAATTAAAAAAAGTCTGTTTCTTTAATGTTGCTTTAATCTTTCTCATTTATATTTAACTCAACGAAAACAAAGAATAGAAAATAGAAAAAGATCTGAAAGGAGAAATGAGAAATGAAAAAGAAGATTTTAGCGGCAGCAGTATTAACAGCAGCGGTGGTGTCCGGAGTATTTACAGGATGTGGAAACGACAGTGATATCGGCCGGGATGCGGCTCTGGAAGTGGCACTTGGCGACGCCGGAGTAAACGAATCAGATGCTACAAGGCTGAGAGTATCTGAGGACAGAGACGACGGCAGAAAAGTATATGAAATCCGGTTTGATGTGGAAGATAAGGAATATGATTATGAAATTCAGGCATCCGATGGGGCGATCATCAGCTCGGATATAGAGACGGTTGAGAATTATGCGGGGCTTCAGGGAGATGATACTCAGAACAACAATGCATCCCAGGATGATACAGATCAGACCGCAGCGTCCGATCAGGCAGCAGATCAGAATACAACGGCAGGAAACGGAACAAATCAGAGTCAGACAGGACAGAATCAGAACAATACAGGGTCCGGTTCTCCTTCAGGCGTAGCTGTCAGTCAGGATGAAGCAGTGCAGATCGCGCTGGACCGTGTATCCGGAGCAACGGCGCAGGATGTAAGAATTGAACTGGACAGGGATGACGGCAGATATAAATACGAAGGAGAGATCATTTACAACAATATGGAATATGACTTTGAGATTGACGCGAATTCCGGAACAATTCTCGAGTGGAGTGAAGAGAGGTACTGATTCGCGAAATCAGATAAAAGGCAGCAGATATTCTTAATACAGCGGCGGACAGACAGCCGGTACAGAGGAGATTCTTCCGGATTGAAAAAGTTCCGGGAGGATCTCCTCTTAAGCAGGAATGTGTTCCCATCTGATCCGCAGAATATTTTCCGGACAGCAAAAACAGAGCCCGAAAGGATTTGACGTATGCAGAAAAATCTGGTATACTTTCTTAGATATATGAATAGAATATAAGCATGACTGTATGATAGCCGGGTTTAAGAAAATCCAGCGGCGACAGTGATGGTATGGCGCAGTAGCCAAGCGGTAAGGCGTGGGTCTGCAACACCCTGATGCACCGGTTCAAATCCGGTCTGCGCCTCTTGGAAATCCCGAAAAACGTTAGTTTTTCGGGATTTTTTATTTTGGTATAAACACAAACAGATAATCCGGACTGTAAAATATAAACAAAAAAATATGGAATTATACTTAAAATAACTAATTAATGTAAATGAAAAGGTAAAATATGCAAGCTGAATATTGTAAAAAATGCTACTATATAAGTATCTGCTACTATAAAATATAGCGAAAATAACGGAAGCTCCGGAAAGGAGTAAAAAGGAAAAGGAGGAAAAAAGATGAGAAAAGGAAAGGGCATTTTGAAACGAAGTGCTGCTGCTGTGTTAAGTGCGGCAATGGTATTCAGCATGAACTTTTCTGTACTTCCTGTTGTTGCTCATGCTCAGGGCTCTCAGGATCCCGGCGGAACAGGGGCCCGGCAGAATGAATTTCAGGAAGTGAAGATCGGGCTGGATGAAATTGCATCCATGGCGGCGAAGACTCTCGGTCCCTCAGGTGACGGAGATACTCTGGAAGCAAGCTTTGACGGTGACACGGCCACTTACACAAACAGCAATTATACGGATCCATCGAATTCAAAGCCGCAGGTGTATACGTTTACCTTTGAGGAACAGGTGAATCTGTGTAAAGTACGGATTCATCCGCGAAATGCAGGCGGAGGTGTAGGAAACGGCGCGCCGAACAGCTGCCTTGTGGAGGTGAGTACCGACGGAAGCGGCTATACACAGGCAGCGGAGCAGGCGGTAACGGATACTTCCCTGACGTGGACGGACATCAGTTTTACTGCAGTCCCGGCAAAGAGTGTTAGACTGACATTAAATTCCGCCCATGAGACAGTAGTCAGTACGGGAGAAGTAGAGCTGTATAAACTGACTGAAAATCCGGGTCAGCCGGATCCGGCTGACAAGACAGGACTGAAAGAAGCCATTGACCGTGTTACGGAAAAAATGGCAGGACTGAACGAAGAAGATTACGTAATCAGCAGCTGGGACGCGCTGGAAGCCGCTCTGGTCAATGCACAGACCGTATATGAGAATGAGGGGGCTTCAGCGGATGACGTAGCGGCAGCTTTGTCTGCGCTGGAGGCGGCAGAGAAAAATCTTGCAGAACTGATTTCGCCGATTTACATGACAGATTTTGTATCCTGTGAAAATGGAAGAGTTACAGTTGAACTCAACGGCCCTACGAATTATGTCCCGGACGGTGAGACGAAATGGACTTATGAATACAGGGACGGAAGACATCTGCTTTATACAGATAACTGGGATACAGCGGCTCTGGCACCCGGAGAGACCAAAAACTACCGGTCCGTCTGCATTTATGATATGAATGGGACAGACGGAGAAGGAACCTGGAGCTTTGTATATCTTTCTGACGACGGAGCAGGTTCTGTGTCAACAGAATATGGAAACAGACCGGCTGCCACAATTACTGCGGGAGGGAAAACCTACGATTTAGGCAATGATGAAGATAAGACTGAAATTGCCGGCCTGAAGTTCACGGCAGCGCCGGTTGTCCATGTCAGCGGCGTGGATCTGCGGGGTGCGGAGAGCCAGCGTACCGGTGTAGGAGAAAGCTCGATTGATGCAGGCGCTGTAGTTTCACCGGATCGGACGGAGATGGAATTTCCAATAAAAAGTCAGACGGGAAAGCCGGCTTCGGGAAATTATTCTCTGTATATCAGCTGGCACGGAACAACGGCATATTTCTGGAATATACAGATTAACAGTGTGAATGTTATTGACCGTTCCGCACTCGAGGAGGCAATCGCTGAGGCAGAAGCGCTGACTGCAGATGATTATACAGAACAGTCCTGGGCGGCAATGCAGGAGAAACTGGAAGCAGCCAGAGAAGTTCTGGATGATGTTATTGCCACAACGTCAGAAGTCTCGGCAGCCTCTCAGGAACTCAACGATGCAGTGGCTGCACTTGTGGATAAGGTGCCGCCGGCAGACAAAACCGAACTTCAGCAGCTTTATAATGAAGTGAAGGATACGGTGTTTACATATCCGAATACAACCTTCTGCGACAGATTCACAGACGCGCTGGCAGATGCGGCAGATGTACTGGAAAATGACACGGCAATACAGGAAGATGTAGATTCTGCTTATTATTATCTGGAAAAATATTACTGGCTGAATATGGTTAATGATAAAGTCTCTTATTACAATCCGGATAAGTCGGGCCAGGACGGCAGATTTGTATACAGTGACAAAATTACGGAGAGCATTCTTCCTCTTGTAACTGCGTTTAAAGCGGCAAGATATGCCAATGTAAATACTGAACCGGACATTCTTAAAGGCTATTATGAAGGATTTACAGAGGCCGAAAAACATGAGGCGGAGATAGCGGATCCGGATCTCAGAGGCGTAGAAGTCGGCTTTAATGCGGAGAATGACTTCGATACAGAGACTGCATTAAATTCAAACAATTACGGACATTTTGAGATTACAGGCCAGGAGTTTGTATCTGATGCGGCCGGAAATGTAAGTGTGAAAGTTTTCATCAGATTTGTGAATGACGGAATCAGCCCGGTTACGGGAGAGGAAGGGGACGACTACAGCGTCAGCGAGATGACGAAGGCCAGATGCAGGGTGGCCTATGAGGCGCCGTCTCAGAAAGGCTCGAAAAGCATCAGCGGCAAAGATAAACTGAATGGGTCTTATGGAAACGGATTCATCGGCGAAGTGACAGTACCTCTGGACAGCGTAATCAGTCTGACGGTGGAAGATTCTGTTATGCCAGGTTTTTTCAAAGTACAGAAGTTTGCAGAAGCTGACAAAACGGAACTTGAGACCGCGATCAGCGCAGCGGAAGCTCTGGACGAAGAAAATTATACGGAGGAATCCTGGGCAGCAGTGCAGGAGAAACTGGAAACAGCGAAGAATGTGCTGGATAATGTTCTCGCGACGCAGACAGAGGTGGATGATGCGGCGGATGCTCTGAACAACGCAATGGAAGCTCTTGTGCCGGACACGGATAAGGCGGCGCTTCAGAAACTTTATGATGAAGTAAAGGATGCGCAGTTCGACTATCCCGCCCAGTCATATTATAAAGGGTTTACGAATGCGCTGAACCGGGCGGGGACTGTACTGGAAGATGAAAAGGCATTCCAGTCAGAAGTAGATACCGCATATAATACACTGGAAAAATATTACTGGCTGAATATGCTTAATGACAAGGTGGCATATTATAATCCGGATAAAGAAGGGGAAGACGGCAGATTTATCTACAGTGATAAACTGACGGAAAGTATTCTGCCGGTGGTTGCGGCGTTCCAGGAAGGCTCTAATGTAAGCAGCGGCGCGTCAACAGAAAAGATACTCACCTGTTATAATGCATTTATTGATGCTGAAAAACTGATTCAGACAGCGGAAAATGACCTGAGAGGCACAGAAGTCGGATTTAACGCAGATGCTATGGATCCGGATAACTACGGACATTTTGAGATTACAGGACAGGAGTTTGTCGTGGGTGAAGATGGAGTGGTCCGTGTAAAAGTTTCTTTCAAATTTGTAAATGACGGAATTGATCCGATCAGCGGTGAACAGGGAAAACCGTTTTCACTGAGTGATATGGGCGATTTAAGCTGCCGTGTTGCTTATGAGTCGCCTTCAGAAACAGGATCAAAAGGCGTAGATTATCAGGGACCGCTGGACGGAAACATTAAAAATGGAATTGAAGGATATTTCACAGTTGATCAGGACAGCGCGGTTAACCTGTATTTCTACCGGACCGCTTATATGCCGGGATATTATAAAGTACAGAAATTTGAAGAAGCAGATAAAACAGCCCTTGAGGCAGCGGTCAGCGAAGCGGAAGCGCTGAATAAAGAGGACTATCTGACAGATTCCTGGGAGGTAATGGAAGAGAAACTTGAGGCGGCGAAGGCAGTTCTGGACAACCCGCTGGCTACGGATGCAGAAGTCGCGGATGCGGCAAAAGCTCTGAATGATGCTGTTGACGCGCTGACGGTAGATAAAACAGCGCTGGAAGAAGCGATGAAAACTGCAGAAGAGGCGATCGGAAAGGAATACATTTACCAGCACGATCATACATGGAATGATTTCCTGGCGGCTTACGAACATGCAGAGGATGTATATGAAAATCCGGATGCTGAAGGAGAGGATGTAAAGAAAGCTGCAGAGGATCTTATATCCGGGTATAATGAACTTGTTTTTGAGTCAGAAGCACCTGCGGCATGGTTCGTTATCGGAAATACACAGACAGCAATTGAAGAAAATGCGTTATTAAATAAAGCATTTGATCTTAAGTTCACAGATAATGGAAGGCTGCTTCAGTTTGTGTTAAACGGAACAGAATTCCGGATTGACGGAACGGAAGACGGAGCCGCGTTTGAAGAAATACAGGATGTATTAAATGAAGGAAATGGAGCGGACGGAAAGAATATACTGATTGTCCGCGACTGTGTACCTCCTGCCGGCGGGGTATATCCGACAGAAAGTACATATACCTTCTATTTTGATCAGACAGCTCCGGCTGCAGAGGTGACATATTCCACAGAAGAACCTACAGATGGTGATGTTGTGGTGACGATCATTTCCAATGAGCCTCTGGATGGAAACAATCTCCCGGAAGGCTGGGTATTAAGCACTGATGGTCTGACTGCTGTGAAAACATATCAGGAAAATACAGAAGAAACAGTTGCATTTACAGACGGCGCCGGCAATGTTGTGACAGCAGAAATCAGAATTACAAATATCGACAGGACGCCTCAGGAACCGGAGAATCCGGAAGATCCTGAAAGCCCGGAAGATCCGGACAGCCCGAAGGATCCGGACCGGCAGAATGATCCCGGAAAGAAACCGGGACAGTCAGACGGAACAAGGACAGACGGAAAAAGTAATTCAGCAGAGGAAGAGCGTCCGTCCGCAGTCAGGACCGGCGACAACACAAATCCAGGGGTCTGTGTATCTGTTATGGCAGTAAGCGCCGCGGCGGCAGCAGTGATTATCCGGAAAAAGAAAGAAGAAAAACACTGAACAGCCCTCCGGATGAAGCGGAGCGCTGATAACCGGAATTAAAAAGAAACATAAGAAAACAGCAGCCGCCCGGCCGAAGGAATTCGGCCGGGCGGCTGTCTGCTTCGGGAAAAGAAACAGGACAGAAAAATGAAAAAAATCTAGGCAAGAATCTAAAATTTTTCACATTTTTTCCAAAATTTTTACGGATTGCCGGGAAATATAGGCGGTGATATGATCATAACATAGGGGGATAAGGCACATTCGGAAGAAGAGTATTGTAAATACATATTTCTGTGTGTTATTCTCCGCAGATGATCCCGCTGTATTGCCGCCGGTTCTGAACAGGCATAGCGGGCTCTTTATATCTTCCGGACAGTCTGGGAATCTGTCAGGAAAGAAAGAGAGTACAGGCGGGAATCAAAAAAATTTACAGGAGGAAGGAGAAAATGAAAAAAAGAATTGTAGCAGTTCTTCTGAGCGCGGCGATGATCTTTACAATGGCTCCCGTAAGCCCGGTCAGCGCAGCACCGGAAGACGGCGATAATTCAGTGCCGGCAGTTCAGGTGGACGCTGAGAACCCGGGCAATAATATTGCCCTGAAAGCTACCGCGGACGCGTCTTATACGAACACATACGGTATCTCTCCGGCATCTATGAATGACGGCGAGCTGGCGACAAGCGATCCGTATTCGAGCTGGAACAGCTGGGGCACGGATGACGAGTCCTATCCGGTAACCACATCCCTGACGTGGGACTATGAGCAGGTGATTACCGGAATGCGGGTAATCTGGTGGGCGGATAACGCTACGCTGGAGTCCAACGCAAATGTGACATTCCCGAAGTCAGCCACACTTTATTATGTGGACGCAGAGGGAAATGAGCAGCAGATTACCGGTATGACAAACGAGAAAGGTATGGAGACCGATGAGGTTGGTACTGTAGTTGACAATAGTTCCAACAACGGAATTAACGGAAACAACAAATACTGGAATTATGTAAAATTCTCAGAGCCGATCACTACGAAAGAACTTCATATGAAGATCCAGCGTAACGGAAGCGGCACCAACGGTGTGGGTATCAGCGAGTGGGAGGCATTCGGATACCAGACAATCGCGTCAGGAAACAATGTCGCTCCGAACGCAGAGGTAGTTCCGTCATATACCAATACATGGCTGGACGCTGATGAAGCGGCAGCAACTGTGAATGACGGAGTACTGGCAACAGATTCTACTACTACATGGAACAGCTACGGCGCTTCTGATGAGGAATATCCGGCAACTGTAGAGCTTAACTGGGGCGATGCTGCATATGATATTTCCAGCGTACGTGTAATGTGGTGGAGAGACTACGGCGGTGTTATGCCTCCGTCAGACTGTACGCTTCAGTATTACAATGAACGTTCCAAAGAATGGGTAGACATTACACAGCTGGTTGATGAGACTGGCGCTGAGACATCTTCTGTCGGAGTGAAATTCGGAACAGAAGACACAGCTGCAGACTCTTCAGATGATTATAAGGAAGGAGCAAACCGCTACTGGAACGGCGTTTCTTTAAATGAAACAGTTCAGGCAAGCCGCCTCCGTCTGGTGATTAACCGCAGCGGCACAGGCGCTGCCGGCGTCGGTATCGGTGAAGTGGAAGTATACGGAACAGAAGTTGCCAAGACAGCAGGCGACAATGTTGCACCGCTGGCTACTGCTTCCGCAGACGCACAGAACACGCCGGTTACAAACGTAAATAACGGCGCTCTGGCAACAAATGCGGGGACTTCATGGAATACATGGAACAGCAGTACTTACCCGACAACAGTTATGCTGACATGGGACGCGCCTTATGTACTGAACGGCATGCGCGTAATGTACTGGGCAGATAACGGAAACCTGACAGCTTCAGGAAACGTAACATTCCCGAAGAGCTGTGAAGTTGAATATTATGATTTTGAGACCGGATCCTGGCAGGCCATTACAGACATGACAGATGAGTCGGGCGCGGACGTATCTACTGTTGGCACAAAATATGGAAGCGCGGACGCCTCATCCGATCAGCCCGGAAATTATCTGAATGGCAACAACCGTTACTGGAATGTCGTAACATTCAAAGAACCGGTGAAGACAACACAGCTTCGTCTGAACATTGAACGTAACGGCTCAGGAGCGAACGGCGTAGGTATCGGCGAGTGGGAAGTATTCGGCGAAGAGATGACTGCAGAGTGGAACGAACTTGTTTCCGCGCAGATCACCGGTAAAGAAAGAATTCTTAAAGGTGAGACAGGAATCTTTACAGCAGAAAGTCTTCCGACAGGGCTTGACGGCCTGAGCTATAAATGGGAACTGACAGAAGGCAGCGAGTACATGTCTATCGACGGCGCAGCTGACGAAGCACAGGTAGCCATCCAGGCAAACGAAAGCGGTTATGGTACTCTGAATCTGACAGTATCCCGTGAGCAGAACGGAGAAACTGTATCACGCACAGCCAGCATGCAGATCAAAGTTGATGCCATTACAAGCATTGACGATTATGTAACAGCAACTGAGGCAGGAAGAGCGCCGATTCTTCCGAAGACAGTTGTGGCAAATGGTATCGCGTTTGATGATCCGACACCTGACCTGATGGGAAATAACGGCTTTAATTTCGGCGAGGAATTTAACTCCAAACTTGTTCCTGTTGAGTGGGAAGATGTTGATCCGGAATTATATGCAGAAGATAAGGTTGGAACAACCTTTGAAGTAAAAGGTACAGTTGTTTCAGGAGATGATACATTTTATGCGGTTGCGAGAGTAACAGTAAATGAGCCGGTCGTTACACCGGTTGCCAACAGCACAGTTACCTTTGAAAATGTACAGCTGACAGATAACTTCTGGAATCCGAAACAGAAAGTAAACGCTGTAAATTCACTGAACAAAGCGATCTATCAGATCGAACAGCCGTCCGGCGGAGAGCCGAACTTCGTAAATGCAATTGCGAAGCTGAACGGCGAGCCCTATGATGAATTCCAGGGATATGTATTCCAGGATTCTGATATTTACAAGAGTATCGAGGCAATTTCCTATACTCTGTCTGTAATCAATGATGATACAGATCCGGAGATGGTAGCTCAGAAAGCGGTACTGGAAGATAAACTGGCTTACTGGATCTCACTGATCGAGCAGGTACAGTACGCAGACGGTTATATCGACACACACTTTACATTAAGAAGCACTGCTCATGCAGGCGGAAGCTCACCGGGAACACACAGATGGCATGACTTCTCCAACCATGAGATGTATAATGCTGGACATTTCCTTGAGGGTGTTGTAGCTTATACACGTTACAGAGAAGGAATCGGCGATCCGGACTACAGCCTTTATGTAGTCGGAAGACGTTTCGCGGACGAGATTGTAACTCTGTTCGGACCGGACGGAAAACGTCATGAAGTTCCGGGTCATGAAGAGATCGAGCTGGCGCTTGTAAAATTCGCGAAACTCGTAGAGGAATATGAAGGCGAAGGCACAGGCGATAAATATGTAGAGACAGCAAAAACGCTGATTGACCGCAGAGGTACGAACATGGATGAACGTGAAAGCGGTTACTGGGGCGGTGAATATTCACAGGATAATGCATCCATCAAGGAAATCACAGAAGCTGTAGGACATGCAGTACGTGCATGCTACTTCTACGCGGGCGTAACAGATGTTGCCACACTGCTTCCGGAAGATGATCCGGACAGAGAGGCTTATCTGAATACGATGGACGCGATCTGGGATTCTGTTGCAAACACAAAGACATATATCACCGGCGGTATCGGTGTACGTTCCCACGGCGAGGATTTTGGTGATCCGTACGAACTGCCGAATGACGACTCCTATTGTGAGATCTGCGCGACGATCGCGCTTGCAAACTGGAACCAGAGAATGAACCTGATCCACGAAGACGCAAAATACGCGGACGTAGTGGAGAAGAACCTGTACAATGCAATCCTTGTAGGAACAAATCTGACAGGAGATAAGTTCTACTACAGTACATATCTTGAGGCAAGAAACGGAGATCCGCGTTCTGACTGGTTCGCATGCGCATGCTGCCCGCCGAACCTGATGCGTACAATCGCGAAATTAAGCGAATATATGTACACAGTACATGGCGACAAACTGTTTGTTAATATGTACATCGGAAGCGATGGTAATGTAAATGTTGACGGAACAAATGTTGGCCTGATCCAGGAAACAGAATATCCGTGGAACGGCGACATCAAGATGACGGTTAACCCGGATGAGGAAAAGGAATTCACAATGAACATCCGTATCCCGGGCTGGGTAGAGGAACAGGCAAACCAGAACGTAACAATTTCTGTCAACGGCGAAGCTGTAACAGCTGAGGCAGAAAAAGGTTATGTTGCAATTACACGTACATGGAATGCCGGCGACGTTGTCAGAATTTCCATCCCGATGGAAATCAGAATGACAGAGGCAGATCCGAATGTAGAAGCTAACCAGGGAAGAATCGCTCTGCAGCGCGGACCGATCGTATACAGCATTGAGATGGCAGGAAACGCACAGCTGAATTCTGATATCGCGAACTTCAGCCCGCTGAACTTTGTAATCCCGAGAGACGCTGAGTTGACAGCTACCTACAATGAAGATCTTCTGAACGGCGTAGTAGAGATCACCGGCGATGTTAAATATAATAACAACGGTGAGATCATTGATGCAAAACTGCAGGCAATTCCGTACTATGCATGGAACAACCGCGGCAACGACGGTGTAGAAGGCCAGAATAACTGCAGCCAGATGCTGATCTGGACAAATACATCCGGCGCAAGCGTTAAGATCGGCGGCGACAGCCAGCTGGTGATCGGCGATACAACTGTCCTGAACGCACTTGCGGCAGGAATGGATAATCCGACATACGCATGGACTGTTGACGGAGACGCTGTTGAAATTACAGACGGCGCTGATACAGCATCTGTAACACTTTCCGCTGTAGCAGAAGGTGAAGCGACAGTTTCTGTGACAGCAACAAGCGGAGATGTTTCTGTAAGCGCGGATTATACTGTTACTGTTACAAAAGATGAGCCGCAGCCGGAGCCGACGCTTGACAGGATCGAGCTTACAGGCCCGTCCAAGACAGAATATGTTCAGGGCGAAGATCTGGATCTGAGCGATCTGGGCGTAATCGCGGTATACAGCGACGGAACAACAGAAGAGATTGCAGAAGGATACGAAGTAACAGGATACGATCCAAACGCATTAGGCACGCAGGAAGTAACTGTGACATACAAAGGCGTATCAGCAGTCTTTACTGTAACAGTAAAAGCTTCTGAAGAGCCTCAGCCGACACTCGACAGGATCGAGCTTGGCGGTGACGTGAAGACAGAGTACACCCAGGGTGAGGCACTTGATCTGAGCGGTCTGACCGTAACAGCGGTATACAGCGACGGAAGCAAAGTTGAACTCAAGGCCGGCGATTATACAGTAAGCGGATATGATCCGAATACAGCAGGCGAGCAGACCGTGACCGTAACTTACGGCGGCAAAACAGCAGCCTTTACAGTAACTGTAGAGGAAGGCAGACAGCCGGCAGATCCGGGACAGAAGCCGTCAGATAGTCAGAAGCCTTCAGGCGGCCAGGACGGAGACCAGACAGACAAAGCAGTACAGACAGGAGATACTACAAACCTGTTCCTGCCGGCAGCGGGAATGCTGATGGCAGCAGCACTGTTGTTTGTGGCCTGGAAGAAAAGAAGAACAGAAAAATAACCGCAAAATAAAAGCGGAAAATCAGACATTGCCATGATCGCCGTGCTGAAGATGAAAATGGAGATGTCTGACAGATAAGAACAGGGTGCTTCAGATTTATCGCAAAGATGGATCTGAAGCATCCTTTCTTTCAGAATATGGAGCAGAAAAGGCGTGCGGCGCTGAGGACATGGACCGCATGGGCGTTGAAGGAACGGACATGAAGGAATGAACGCCATTGACGGAACAGGGCTCTTTTTGTTAGACTGTAACGGGAAAGAATAAAGTCTGGAAGGAAGCCGGAAGAGTAGAATGGAGGAGAATGATGAAATATCGGAAATTAGGCAGCACAGGGCTTCTGGTCAGTGAGATCGGATTAGGATGTGAAGGTTTTGCGGAGGATGAGTGCCGCAATGCAAAGAGATTGCTGGACGAGGCAGAGAGTCAGGGCATCAATTATTTTGACCTTTACGCTTCTGACCCGAAGGTACGCGCAAGCGTCGGAGAAGCGCTGAGGGGAAGAAGAGAAAAGTTTATGATCCAGTCTCACGTCTGTTCGGTCTGGAAAGACGGACAGTATAAAAGGACGAGAAATATAGATGAAGTAAAAGCGGGCATGGAGGAGATGCTTTCTCTCCTTCAGACAGACTATATTGATGTTGGCATGATCCACTATGTAGACTCTGTGAAAGACTGGCATACGGTCGCGGACGGACCTGTGCTCGCGTATGTAAAGGAATTGAAAGAAAAAGGTGTAATCAGACATATCGGCCTGAGCAGTCACAATCCGGAGGTGGCGCTGGAAGCGGTGAAAAGCGGCGACATTGAAGTGCTGATGTTCAGCGTGAATCCGTGTTATGACCTGCAGCCGGCAAGTGAGGATGTAGAAGAACTGTGGGCGGAGAAGAATTATAAGGAACATCTGATTAATATGAATCCGGAGCGTCAGGAACTTTATGAAACATGCCAGAGACTGGATATAGGAATCACTGTTATGAAGGCTTTCGGCGGAGGAGATCTTCTTGATGAGAAACTGTCGCCGGCTGGGAAGGCACTGACAGTAAACCAGTGTATCCATTATGCCCTGACCCGTCCCGGCGTTTCAACAGTCCTTGCCGGAGCCCGCAGTGTGGAACAGCTGCGGCAGAGTATTGCCTATGAGGATGCGCCGGAGGAAGAGCGGGACTATGCTCCTGCTTTTGCTTCCTTCCCCAATATCAGCTGGAGGGGGCACTGTATGTACTGCAGCCACTGCGCGCCCTGTCCGAAAAAGATTGATGTGGCTTCAGTAACAAAGTTCCTTAATCTGGCAAAAGCCCAGGGCAATGTGCCGGAGACTGTCAGAGAACACTACGAAGTGCTTCCCCACCATGCCGGAGAATGTATCCAGTGCGGTGCCTGCGAGAGCAGATGCCCGTTCGGAGTACAGATTATGGAGAATATGAAACAGGCAGCGGAGATATTTGGTAAGTAGCTTCGGATTTGTCGAAGGGAACTTTCGGACAGCAATAGAAAATCAGAAGACAAGAAAGTGTTTGAAGGACGTATTCAGAAGAGGGGGACAGGGAATTCTGATTCCGTTCCATGAGTTAAGATAAATCACGAAGACCGGGGATCAGCTAAAAGCAGGATTTACGGCGGGCTAACTCGCATGCGCTCGGACAGAGCCCGCCGCAGATCCTGACGCTGATTCCCGATCTTCTATTTATCTAAACTCATTCCAGAGTCATCAGAATTCCCTGTCCCCCTCTTCTGAAAGGCGCATCCAAAAACTCTCCGGACTTCCGTTTTTCTGTTGCTCAGTCCGGAAATTCCCTTCGCAATTCCTCATAAGACAAAAACAGCGGGGAGCTTCAATGGCATAGACGGAGATGATCCAGGCAGGCAGTACTGATGCTCTGGAGCCGGGCAGCTGCAGTTGGAACAGCTATCACATCCGAACATCAGCAAAGTACGATATTCACCAGTAAAGTTCCCCTGATTTTTCCCTTTATGGGGAATTGTGAAAGGGACTTCCGCATTGGGAAAAAGCAGAAATATTCAGGAACTTCTTGCGGATAGAATACACAGGAGATACGGGATGCGGGATCCTTGTGACTCGGAGGAATCTGTCAGAAAAACAAAGGATCTGATGTCTGATGTTAAGGCCTGAGATGAAGCTGTTCGAACATAGTGAGTTTTCATCTCAGGCCTTGCTTTTAATCAGATTTCAGACCCTTTATTTTTCTCAGATTCCGGAGTGGAACAAGGATCCCGCATCCCGTATCTCCGTCCCGTTCTATCCAGGAAATTCTGAATATTTTCCGGTATTTCTTAATTCAAGTTCATTTCGACAAATCCGAATTCAT
Organism: Candidatus Mediterraneibacter norwichensis; assembly: GCA_019112765.1. Taxonomy (GTDB): domain Bacteria; phylum Bacillota; class Clostridia; order Lachnospirales; family Lachnospiraceae; genus Mediterraneibacter; species Mediterraneibacter norwichensis. Next base: position 51,546 of record DXIU01000076.1, read on the forward strand.
CTCTATTTGAAAAAATCAGGCAGAGCGGCTATAATTTCTGTATCCAGGCAAAAGGAGAAAAGTACTATGATTATAATTAATGAAGAAAAGTGTATCGGCTGCGGACTCTGCGCGAAGGACTGTCCGGCGGCCAGGATCAGGGTTGATGAGGGAAAAGCGGTCTGGTCCGGGGAATGCATTCAGTGCGGCCACTGTGTGGCGGTCTGTCCCAGGGCGGCGGTGAGCATTCCGGAGTATGATATGGACGACGTGGAGGAATACGATCCGGAGACATTTGCCATACAGCCGGAAAATTTCCTCCATGCGGTAAAGTTAAGAAGAAGTATCCGGAATTTTAAGGACAGAAAACTGGAGCGGGAATGTCTTGAACGGATCCTGCAGGCCGGACGGTATACCCCTACGGCGAAGAATCAGCAGGCGTGCCGTTTTATCGTCCTGCAGGAGGAACTGGATGTGTTTAAGGATCTGCTCTGGCAGCAGGTGCCGGAACTGGCGGATGAGATGAAGGAAAAGATGCCTCACTATGCCATGCTGTTCAAATTTCTCTATCGCAGGAGAAAGAAAGATCCGAAGGATGACGGGCTGTTTTTCAATACGCCGGCATGTATTCTGATTGCTGCGGAGAATCCTCTGGACGGAGGTCTGGCTGCGGCCAATATAGAGAATATGGCGGTGGCGGAAGGCGCCGGAGTGCTTTACAGCGGGTATCTGACCCGGATTATAGAAGCGTGCCCGCAGCTGAAAGAGTGGCTGGGGATACCGGATATGCCGCTGGTGTGCTGTATGCTGGCCGGGTATCCGGCAGTTACATACAAAAGAACCGCCCCCAGGAAAAAGGCGGACATTGTGTGGAGATAGAGAAAGGCAGTTTCAGACAGGAAAATGAAAAACGCGGATCTGGTTTAAACCAGGTCCGCGTTTTTGTGTATGGTTTCACGGATAATATTTTCAACGTAATCGCCGATATGGCGTTTGGTATCTTTATCCAGCTGATCCGGATAGATTGGTTTTCCATACTCAATTACTACATGGGTTTTCTTTATTCTGGGCATATGTTTTTCAAAGATCTCGGCTGTGTTGTTCAGGGAGATCGGAACAATGGGGCATCCGGTTTTTGTGGAAATTTTAAAGGCGCCGTCTTTAAAAGGCAGCATGCTCAGTTCTTCGCCTTCATTGCGCGTGCCTTCCGGGAAAACGCAGATGGAAATTCCGTTTTTAATATAGTCGATAGCCTGCAGAATGGTTTTTAACCCTTCTTTCGGATTTTTCCTGTCCAGGAACAGGCAGTATACACGTCTCATCCAGCTGGTCAGCGTAAGATAGCGCTCCATTTCTTTCTTCGCGATATAACCGGTCAGCCTTCTGCATCTGCTGTATGTCAGCAGAATGTCAAAATAGCTGCGGTGGTTCCCGATAAACAGAACTGGCTCATCCGGGATGTTTTCTTCTCCGATAACAGTTGCTTTGACTCCGGTTATTCTGAGAATAACTTTGAATCCCCACTGAACGATCCGCAGGGAGCTGATATCCCGCGCATAGGGGTTAAATTTTCCGATTATCCATTCTACGATAAGAACCGGGATCGTAAGAATGAGATAAGCGATGAGAAATATTACGATACATATAAATCGAAACATAGTCTGGGCTCTCTTTTTCTGTGTAGTAAAACGAAGCACAGAGCAGGAAAACAGGCCGCGTTTTCCTGCTCTGATACAGCGTAAAATTATTATACAGCGGCGAATGGGAAAAAACAAGACAAGGGTGGAAGATTGTGGCGCGATTTGACGAACATTTACATTTTTGTAACGGCCTTTTTACTTAAAAAGAATAGCCGGGCTGTGCCGCGCATATGATATAGGGAAATATACCGGGGCTGATTCCGGCTTCCGGAATGAAGGACGGGAAAAATGGAACAGGCCGGATGTAAGTCTGGGGATGAAAAATTGAGTCAGATAAGGAGAGCAAAAGCAGAAGCACGGAAAATGCGTCCGGCCTGTTTTGCGCTGAGCGCGGCAGTACTGGCGTTTTCAGTCTGTATCCCGGGATGCGTAAAGCAGACAGATACATCAGAGAAACTCAGAGATCTGGAATTTACAGTACTGGACAAAGAAGCTGTGCCGCCTGAGCTGAGCGGGGTGATTGAAGAGAAAAAGGAGAAACCGTTTCAGCTTTCCTATGGGGACCAGGGAGTCCTTTATATTGCAGAGGGGTACGGCGGGCAGCCCACATCAGGTTACAGCGTGGAAGTAAATTCTCTGTATGAGACAGAGGATGCGGTCTGTATCCGCACAAGTCTGATGGGGCCGGAAAAGGGGGAAGAAACGGAAGAAACCGTTACATATCCGTATGTGGTAGTACAGCTGGAATATATCGGAAAGGATATTGTATTTAATTAAAAAGATTATCATTCGTTGAGGAGGAGAATAATGGAGCTGATCAGAAAACCGGTACATTATACGCAGGAAGGGAAGAAAATCTTCGACCAGTTTTATCTGGATGAGGATTACAATGTCCCGGAAGCAAAAGATGATGTGCAGAGAATCATTCAGGGCACAGGAGAGGTGAGGACAGAGGATATCCGCCCTGTTGAAAATTATGTGAGAGTTACGGGAAAAGTATATTTTCAGATTCTCTATGTAACTGCGTCCGCGGATTCCCGGCCGGCAGTGCTGGAGGGCAAGATACCTTTTGAAGAGATGGTTTACGCAGAAGGGACAGAGGGAGAGACGTATTATATTCAGAATGTCCGGACCGAGTTTACCGTGTCGGTAGTCCACTCCAGAAAGCTGAGCCTCCGGGTAATGGTAGAGCTGGAGGTTGGCCGGGAGAGCCTGAAGGATGAGGAGACAACGGTGGATATCGAAAGTGAAATTCCGGTTTACCGGAAAAAACAGAAAATCAATCTGCTTACGCTGGCAGTTACAAAAAAGGATACATACCGGATTAAAGAGGCGGTCACGCTTCCAGGAACAAAAGAGAGTATCGGACAGATTCTGCTTACGGATATCAGCAGCAGAAAACTGGATATACGGCCGGCCGGAGATGAGCTTCAGATTCGCGGCGAGCTGCTTGTATTCTGCATGTATCTGTCCGGAGATGAGAAGACAGACTGGATTTCACAGACCGTTCCCTATGAAGGGCGTATTCCATGTGAAGGATCCTCTGACGGCATGTACTATCACATCCAGCATTCCCTTGAAGATACGCTGATTGACATCCGTATGGATGAGGACGGGGAAATGCGGATTCTCGGTATTGAGGCTTCTCTGGCGCTGCGGATTAATTTATACGGAGAAGAGGAGACCGAACTGCTCAGTGATCTTTATTCCCTGGAAAAAGAGTGCGTATTCGACACGCGGCAGGCGGAATATGAGGAACTGCTTATGCAGAATCAGTCAAAGTGCAAGATAACCGAGCGCCTGTCCCTTCCTGAGCTGAAAGATGATGTGCTGCAGATTATTCACAGCAATGGAAGCATTCAGGTGGAGAATACGCAGAATACTTCCGAGGGAATCCGCGTGGAGGGAATTCTGCATGTCGCCTTCCTGTATGTAAGAGCAGATGACACAGAACCTTTCGGAAGCTGGCAGGGAATGGTGCCGTTCAGCTATCTTATCGAATGCCCGGAAATGCCGGAGAATGCCAGAAGCAGCATGGCATGCCATGTAGAACAGCTGCTTATAACCCTGGCCGGAAGCGAGGAAGTCGAAGTCAAGGCAGTGCTGGCCTTTGACGCATTTCTGAGAAAACCCATATCCGCAGAAGTCATCACTGACGTGGAACTGAGACCGGCAGATCTGGAGAAACAGGAAAAAAGGCCGGGAATCGTGGGCCATATCGTTCAGAACGGCGAAGACTTATGGGGACTGGCAAAAAAATACATGACTACTGTGGAAGGAATCATGGAAATAAATGGACTGGAGAGCGAAAAAATCAAAACAGGGGATAAATTATTGATTTTTAAAGAGAATATGAGTATACTATAAGAATAATGTATACAAGATACAAAAAGGGCACGTTCCCCTTTTCGGAAACAATTCTGACATTTCCGCTCAAAGGGGACGGACCCCTTTGGGGAGAATTGTCAGACTTCTTTGCAAAAAGAGGTCTGATCCTATATGGAGGACACAGGATGAACCAGATGGATTTGAGAGCTCTGGCAAAGATTAATCTTGGACTGGATGTGCTTGGAAGGCAGGAAAACGGTTATCACACAGTGAGGATGGTTATGCAGACCATCTATCTTTATGATGAAGTGCGGCTGATCAGAAAGAAGGATCCGGGGGTTGAGATCGTTACAAATCTTCCGTATCTGCCTACGGGCGAGGGAAATATTGCCTACAAGGCTGCCAGGCTTCTTCAGGACGAATTTGATATAAAAGAAGGAATCAGGATTTCGCTGAAAAAACATATACCGGTGGCAGCAGGTCTGGCAGGCGGCAGTTCCAATGCGGCGGCAGTGCTTTTCGGCATGAACCGCATGTTCGGGCTTGGGCTGAGCATGGACGGGCTGATGGAACGAGGAGTAAAGCTGGGAGCGGATGTGCCGTACTGCATTATGAGGGGCACTGTCCTGGCCGAAGGCATCGGGGAACGGCTGAGCGTTCTTCCGCCTATGCCCAAATGTACTGTCCTTATTGCAAAGCCTCCGGTCAGCGTGTCTACCCGTGCGGTTTATGAAGCGCTTGACGCAAGGGAAATAGCGGTTCATCCGGACATTGACGGGATAATCAGAGGACTGGAAAAGGAAGATTTAAAAGCCGTGGCAGATGCCATGGGGAATGTATTGGAAGACGTGACGATTCCCATGCATCCGGTAATCGAAGATATTAAAAATGAGATGAAAGCAGCAGGAGCTCTGGGCGCGATGATGAGCGGCAGCGGCCCGACGGTATTCGGACTGTTCGAGAACCGGGTCGACGCGAAAAAAGCCCAGAAAAGAATCCGGGATAAAGCACTGACAAAGCAGGTGTATATAACAGGTATACACAGTGTTAGGAGGAGTTGAAATGGGAACAGACTTTGAAGTGACGATGGATGAGTATCTTCCATTGAGAGATGTTGTATTTAACACATTAAGAAGGGCGATACTGCGGGGAGAGCTGAAACCGGGAGAAAGGCTGATGGAGATTCAGCTGGCAAATAAACTGGGAGTGAGCCGTACTCCCATCCGGGAGGCCATACGCAAGCTGGAGCTGGAAGGGCTGGTTCTCATGATCCCCAGAAGAGGAGCGGAAGTTGCGGAGATCACGGAAAAAAATCTCAGAGATGTGCTGGAAGTACGCTGCGCCCTGGAAGAACTGGCTGTGCAGCTGGCCTGCGACCGAATGGATGAAGAAGGACTCTCCCGTCTGAAAGATGCGGCGGAAAAGTTCCGGGAAGTGCTGGACAGCGACGATATTACCCAGATTGCCCAGGCTGACGTACTCTTTCATGATGTCATTTATACGGCGACGGATAATAAGCGTCTCATTCAGCTTTTAAATAATCTGCGGGAGCAGATGTACCGATACCGGATCGAATATCTCAAAAAGAAAGAGTGCTATCCCCAGCTGATAGAGGAACACCAGGCTGTAATCGATGCCATAGCCGCGAAGGACAAGCAGAAGGCCACAGAAATTACCGGCCGGCATATTAATAATCAGGCGGATACAGTGGTCGGTACCCTGCGGCATAAAGAAGAAAAAGAATAAGACTGAAGAAGGATTTGGAGACAATTCTGACAATTTCGGCAAAAGGGGACAGACCCTTTTGCAAAGGGGTCTGTCCCCTTTGAATAAAATTTCCATATTTGTCCATACTGTTTATATATTCAGAATAAATATGGAGGTTTTACATATGTGCAGAAGGTTTTCGGATAGATTATTTATTAA
>DXIU01000077.1 GCA_019112765.1 Candidatus Mediterraneibacter norwichensis
AGGAAATTCGGTCATCAGGGCCTTAAAAGTGAATAAGTTCGGAAGAAAAACCAGTGTTGTGGATAACTTATTTTTTCTTAGAAATTCATTGGCATATGGCAGGCAAATATATTTTTACCGTTTAAAACTGCCTTCCCTATCTCGGGATTGAAAAAAGCTGAGTGATGGGTTATACTATATAAGATGTGCTGGAAGAGGTATTGCTCTTCCGTGGAAACAAAAGAGAGGAAGAGGTAGATTTATGAGCAGTCATATTGCGATTCCGGTGCTGATATCATTTGCTGTCAGTCTTGTACTCGGCCCGGTTGTCATTCCATTTCTGAGAAAACTGAAAATGAAGCAGACTGAGAGAACCGATGGAGTTCAGTCTCATCTGAAGAAAGCCGGAACCCCGACAATGGGAGGAATTATTATTCTGGCTTCCATTATAGTAACATCACTTTTTTATGTAAAAGACTATCCGGCAATTATTCCGATCCTGTTTCTGACAGTTGCCTTCGGCCTGATCGGTTTTCTGGATGATTATCTGAAAGTTGTGCTGAAAAGGTCAGACGGCCTGCTGCCTATGCAGAAGATGGCTCTCCAGATTGTAGTGACTGCAGTATTTGCCTTTTACCTTGTAGAAGTGGCGGAAGTGCCGCTGACTATGCTGGTGCCGTTCTCGGACGGATATTACCTTGATATCGGCTGGATGGCTGTTCCGGTTCTGTTTATTGCCGTGATCGGCACAGTAAACGGCACGAATTTTACAGACGGCCTTGACGGCCTGGCATCCAGCGTCACAGTGCTGGTAGCGACGTTCTTTACGGTGGTTGCAGTTGGAACGAAAAGCGGTGTGGAGCCGATTACCTGCGCGGTGGTCGGCGCGCTCCTTGGCTTCCTGCTTTTTAATGTTTATCCGGCCAGCGTATTTATGGGGGATACCGGTTCTCTCGCGCTCGGAGGCTTTGTGGCAGGTACGGCATATATGATGCAGATGCCGCTGTTTATTATTATCGTAGGGTTTATTTATCTTGTGGAAGTTGCATCTGTTATTATTCAGGTGACATATTTTAAAAAGACAGGCGGAAAGCGGATTTTTAAAATGGCTCCCATCCATCACCATTTTGAATTGTGCGGATGGTCCGAAACGCGGGTTGTGGCAGTATTTTCAATTATTACAGCCCTCCTCTGCCTGATTGCTCTGATGGGGGTATAAAATTATGGATGTAAAAGGGAAAAAAGTACTTGTATTCGGTTCCGGTATAAGCGGAGAATCGGCAGCGCGGCTTCTGCTCCGGCAGGGGGCGGGTGTTATTCTGTATGACGGCAATGAAAAGCTTGATTCCAGAGCCGTGGAAAAGAAGATTACAGACAGTGCGCAGGACGGGGCGGACATGCCCGCAGCAGATCTGGAAATTGTGTTGGGCGCATTTCCGGAAGAGATGCTGGGTGAACTTTCCCTTGCGGTGTTAAGTCCCGGCGTGCCGGCGGATCTGCCGGTGGTAGAGAAGATGCGGCAGCTTGGTATTCCTGTCTGGGGAGAAATTGAACTGGCATATGTGTTCGGAAAGGGAGAGGTTCTTGCAATTACCGGGACAAACGGAAAGACTACGACGACAGCTCTTCTGGGCGAGATTATGAACAATGCCCGAAAAAGCGTGTTTGTAGTCGGAAACATTGGAAATCCCTATACCAGCGTTGTTCCCCGGACGGAGGAGTGTTCTGCGATTGTAGCGGAGATCAGCAGTTTTCAGCTTGAGACGATACATACTTTCCGGCCGAAGGTCAGCGCAATCCTGAATATTACGCCCGATCATCTGAACCGTCACCATACGATGGAGGCATATATTGCCGCAAAAGAGCGTATAGCGGAAAATCAGACAGAGGAAGATGTGTGTGTGCTGAATTATGAGGATGAGGTGCTGCGCGGGTTCGGAGAAAAGATAAAACCACAGGTTCTATATTTCAGCAGCAGGCGTAGACTTAATAGAGGAGTTTATCTCGAGAATGGCTGGATTATAATTGACCTTGGGGAGAGAATTCCTCTGTGCAGTGTGGACAGTCTGCATATTCTCGGCACTCACAATTACGAAAATGTTATGGCAGCCGCCGCAATGGCTTATGCATATGGGGTACCGGTGGATGTAATCAGGAAAACTGTCTGTGAATTCCGCGGAGTGGAGCACCGCATTGAGTTTGTGGCAGAAAAAAACGGTGTTGCCTTTTATAATGACTCGAAAGGAACCAATCCGGATGCCGCAATCCGGGGAATTCAGGCCATGAACCGTCCTACCGTGCTGATCGGAGGCGGGTATGACAAAGATTCGACTTATGAAGAATGGATCAGTGCCTTTGACGGAAAAGTGAAAAAGCTGGTGCTTCTGGGCGCTACAAGAGATAAGATAGCAGAGACTGCCAGAAGACTCGGGTTTGAAGATATTGTAATGGCAGATACATTTGAAGAAGCTTTTGAAAAATGTGTAGAGTATTCCAGCCCCGGAGACGCAGTTCTGCTTTCGCCGGCCTGCGCAAGCTGGGGGATGTTTAAGAACTATGAAGAACGCGGAGATAAATTCAAAGAACTTGTAAATCAGCTTTAAGGAGTGGATTTATATTGGAGCGTTCCGGAAAGAAACGGACATATGATGATACGCTTCTTGTTGTTGTGCTGATTCTGGTTGGAATCGGCCTTGTACTGCTTTACAGTACGAGCGCATACAATGGCAGAGTGAAATTCCATGATTCCTTTTATTATCTGAAGAAACAGGGATTTGCCACTCTGGTCGGACTTCTGGGTATGGTGATTATTTCACGTATCGATTATCACAGATGGGTGCCTTTTGCCATACCGGGGTATCTGATGGCTATATTTCTTTCTGTTGCGGTTATGCTGTTTGGCGACGAGTACAACGGGTCCAAAAGATGGCTGTCTTTTGGACCTTTTTCATTTCAGCCGTCAGAATTTGCCAAGGTTGCCGTAATCTTGTTTCTGGCCTGTCTTGTCAGCAGAAATGTAAAGCGGATGGGCCGGTTTTCAACCCTTGTTCTGATGATGCTGCCGGTTCTGCCCATTGCAGGTCTTGTCGGCGCAAGCAATCTGAGTACAGCGATTATTATCCTTGGCATTGCTGTAGTGGTCATTTTTATTGCCAGCCCGAAATATTCCCAGTTTATCTGGATGGGAACAGCAGCTGTGGCATTTATGGCGGTATTTCTGGCTATGGAGAGTTACCGCCTGGAACGAATTGCGATCTGGCGCAATCCGGAACAGTATGAGAAAGGCTATCAGACGCTTCAGGGGCTTTATGCCATCGGAAGCGGCGGCCTGTTTGGCAGAGGCCTGGGAAACAGTGTGCAGAAACTGGGGTTTCTTCCCGAGGCGCAGAACGATATGATTTTTTCGATTATATGCGAAGAACTGGGCCTTGTGGGAGCCTGCATCATTATTCTCCTGTTTCTGATTCTTATCTGGAGATTTTTTGTTATTGCCACCCGGGCCAAAGATCTGCTTGGGGCGCTTATCGCCGGCGGCGCTATGGCCCATATGATGATTCAGGTAATTCTGAATATCGCGGTGGTGACGAATACGATACCAAATACGGGAATTACGCTGCCCTTTATCAGTTACGGAGGGACGTCGGTTGTATTTCTGCTTTGTGAAATGGGTCTTGTCCTGAGCGTGTCCGGTCTGATAGAATAGGGCTTAAGGAGGAGTTTGGATGAAAGGAAAAAAGCACAGAAAGAGAAGAATACTGCCCATTGTACTCGGAACAGCCGGAGGGCTTATACTGGCGGCAGTGATTGTTGTTTTCGGATTTCGTGTGCGCTCTTTTGAAGTGGAAGGAAACGTGTATTACGGGGAAAATTCAATTATTACATGGATACAGAATGACGATCTGGCAGTGAATTCCCTTTATATTCTGGCAAAGTATAATTTTATGAATCCGGAAGTGCCGTCCGCGGTGGACAGGATGGAAATATCCCTGAGAAATCCCTGGACAGTGCATGTGCAGGTCAAAGAAAAAAATATGATCGGCTATGTGGATTATGACGGCGCGTATCTTTATTTTGACCATGAGGGAACCGCCCTGGTCCGGACGAAAAAAGTGGTGGAGGGCGTCCCTTATATTGAAGGTCTGAATTTTGACGCGTCCGGCGTGCAGCTGGGAGAGAGCCTGCCGGTAGAAGACACCGGTATTTTTGAAAAAATTGTGGAAGTGTCCAGAGGGCTGGATAAGTATGAACTTACGCCGGACAGGCTGGCATGCACAGACGGCGGCATACAGATCTCCTTCGGAGGCGTGAAAGTTCTTCTCGGAGAAGAAAATTATGATGAAAGACTGGCTCAGATTGAACCGATCCTTGAGAAACTAAACGAAAACTATCCGGATACGGCAGGAACTCTGCATCTTGAAAATTACGATGCCGCTTCAGAGAATATCCCATTTGTGCCTGGAGAATAGTATAAAAAATCTGAAAAATAGGAAAAAATGTATTGATTATTTGCGGAAAAGACTTTATTATATACTTATTGAATTGGATTGTTCAATAAAAGGGATGTATAAGAGATTAATAAGACGACAAAGGAGGAAATACTCTTGTTAGAAATTAAAACCAACGAATCAGAAGCGGCTGCAAGAATAATCGTTGTCGGAGTCGGAGGCGGCGGAAATAATGCTGTTAACCGGATGATTGACGAGCAGATTGCGGGCGTGGAATTTATTGCAGTGAATACAGATAAACAGGCATTACAGCTTTGTAAAGCACCTACATTGATGCAGATCGGAGAGAAGCTTACCAAGGGACTTGGCGCCGGCGCTCAGCCTGAGGTAGGAGAGAAAGCGGCAGAGGAAAGCTCTGAGGAAATTTCCGCAGCGCTCAAAGGTGCGGATATGGTATTTGTAACCTGCGGCATGGGCGGCGGAACCGGTACAGGAGCAGCGCCTGTTATCGCGCGGATTGCAAAGGAGCAGGGAGCGCTGACTGTCGGCGTTGTGACAAAGCCGTTCCGCTTTGAATCCAAGACAAGAATGCAGAACGCTCTCGCCGGAATTGATAAATTAAAAGAAAACGTGGACACGATTATCGTCATTCCGAATGATAAGCTTCTGGAAGTAGTGGACAGACGCACAACAATGCCGGAAGCTCTGAAAAAGGCGGATGAGGTCCTGCAGCAGGGTATCCAGGGTATTACAGACCTGATCAATGTACCGTCACTGATCAACCTCGACTTTGCGGATATTCAGACGGTTATGAAGGACAAGGGTATTGCTCATATCGGTATCGGCGCCGGCCGCGGCGACGACAAAGCGCTTGAGGCAGTTAAGGAGGCTGTTGCCAGTCCGCTGCTTGAGACGACGATCCAGGGCGCGTCCAATGTTATTGTAAATGTATCCGGTGATATTACGCTTATGGATGCATCGGATGCGGCTGATTATGTACAGGAGCTTGCAGGGGACAGCGCAAGCATTATCTTTGGTGCGATGTACGATGACACCAAGTCTGACGAGTGTACGATCACTGTTATTGCCACGGGATTACATAATGTGGGAGGCAGTGCATCCAAACTCAAGGCAAGGCTGGAAGGCCAGCAGAAGAAGGTGGGATCAATCCTTCCGTCAGGAGAATCTCCGGTGAGAAGCCGCCTTGACAGCGAAGGAAGAGCATCTTCCAGACCGCAGGGAGGCACGATGCCCACTCTGCAGCCAAGGACACCGTCCAGCAATGTGAAAGAACAGTCTATTAAGATTCCTGATTTCTTTAAAAAATAAGAAAAGGCAGACAGAGTGCCGTATAATTATCAAATGCGATAATTGTACGGCATTTTTATTTTCAGCGAAAATCCGGGGCCTTTCTGCTGACAGAGATGGCCGCCGGATTTTTGTGTATCCGGAAAAAGGTCTCATTTCATTTCTGAATGTCGAAATATAATCCAGATCATTCGTCACCATCTGACAAATTTTCAGGCAGGAGAGGGGTATAATTTCTAGGAAACTCCGGAAAGCAAAAAGCTCTTTCCGGAGATGAATACAAAGGAGAAAGAAGGTGGAGCATGTACTATGAACTGTACATAGATGTGTTTTTTCTGGAAAATTTTATGATTGACAGTCTGCTTCTTCTGTCCGTGGGACGCGTGATGAAGTGCGGAAGATCATATGGGCGTATTGTTTTGGGCGGAATACTGGGGAGTCTGTTTACCTGTCTGGTAATCGTTATTCCGCTTCCGGCAGCGGCAAAACTGGTCTTTTTCCATGTCATTGTAAACAGTCTGATGATAATTGCAGGATTGAAGATAACCAGTGCGGGACAGTTTGTAAAAGCTCTTGTCCTGCTGTATCTGTCTGCTGTTGTTGCAGGAGGGGCCGTGCAGCTGTTCCGCCCCTGGCTGCGGTATGCAGGTCTGCTCTACGGAGCTTTTGCGGCGGGATATTTTCTCTTTCTGGCCCTCTGGCGTACAGCAGCATCTTCCGGACGGCAGGAGGAAGATGTATTTCCGGTTACACTGTATGCCGGAGAGAAAGAGAAAGAAATATACGCCTTATGGGATACCGGAAATGTTCTTTCCGATCCGGTAACCGGGGATCCGGTAAGCATACTGGCTCCCGGACTGGCAGAAGAGCTCTTCTCTGTATCGGAAAGGACGGCAGGATTCCGTTATATTCCTTTCCGAAGCGTAGGCGGGGAAAGTGTTATGCAGGTTTTCAGGGGAGAAAAAATGTGTATTCACATGGGAGAAGACTGCTGGATCATAAAACCGCTTCTGGGAATCAGCTGTGTGGAGATTTCTGGAGAAGGAACGTATCAGATGATACTGAATCCGGGGATTTTATCCCGGTGAAAAGAGTACAGAAATAAACTGGAAATAAAAAGCAGGAGGAAAATAAGATGGTTGTAAAAGTAGCTGTTCCGCAGCGGTTCAAACTGCGGGTTATACCGGATATCCGGAATCTGATCTTCGGAAGCGGACAGGAGATCCATTACATTGGAGGGACGGAAGTGCTGCCGCCCCCGCTGGAAGGAAACAGAGAGACAGAGATGATACAGCGGCTGGGAACAGAATATGATGAGGAGGCAAAGAAAACCCTGATTGAGCATAATCTGCGGCTGGTTGTGTACATAGCAAAAAAATTTGACAACACAGGAGTAGGCGTGGAGGATCTGATTTCCATAGGGACGATCGGACTGATTAAAGCCATTAATACATTCAATCCTACGAAAAAAATAAAACTTGCCACATATGCGTCCCGGTGTATTGAAAATGAGATTCTTATGTATCTGAGGAGAAACAGCAAGACGAAGATGGAAGTATCTATTGATGAACCCCTCAATGTGGACTGGGACGGAAATGAGCTGCTTCTTTCGGATATTCTGGGAACAGAGGAAGATACAATCTACCGGGATCTGGAAAACGAGGCGGAGCGTAAACTGCTGATCCGGGCACTGAATAAGCTCTCCAGCAGGGAAAAACTGATTGTAAAGATGCGTTTCGGGCTCGACAATCCGGAAGGCAGGGAGAAAACCCAGAAAGAAGTGGCGGATCTTCTTGGTATTTCCCAGTCTTATATTTCAAGGCTTGAAAAAAAGATTATGCAGAGACTGAAACGGGAAATGGTGAGATACGAGCAGTGAATTTCCTGCCGGCAGACAAAAAATACAGCAGAGAAATCTGCGTTTTCTTTCCGGAAAACAGGTGGATATTTTCGCAGGAAATGATACAATAAAAGAAAAGCGAAAAGGGTTGGTGAGACATATGAAGCTTACTTTTATCGGAGCAGCCCATGAAGTTACGGGAAGCTGTCATTTCCTGCAGACAGCAGGGAAAAATATCCTGATCGACTGCGGAATGGAGCAGGGCCCGGACCTGTATGAAAATCCGGGCCTGCCCATTCCGGAACAGGAAATTGACTATGTGTTTCTGACGCATGCCCATATTGATCATTCCGGCATGCTTCCGCGGCTTGTAAAAAAAGGGTTTAAGGGGCAGATATTTGCTACATTTGCCACGGCTGACCTGTGTAATATCATGCTTCGGGACAGTGCGCATATTCAGGAATTTGAGGCGGAGTGGCGCAACAGAAAAGGAAAACGGGCAGGAAAACCGGAGTATGAGCCGGTATATACCATGCAGGATGCGCTGGATGCCATAGAACTGCTTGTGCCGTGTCAGTACAGAGAGAGGATACGGATCTGCGAAGGAATTCAGATCCGTTTTACTGATGTAGGGCATCTGCTGGGATCTGCCAGCATTGAAGTATGGGCCAGTGAGGACGACGTGACAAAGAAACTGGTGTTTTCCGGAGATGTGGGTAATCTGGATCAGCCCATTCTGAAGGATCCGGCTTATACCAGAAGTGCTGATTACGTGATTATGGAGTCCACATACGGAAACCGGATTCATTCGGCGGAAAAACCGGATTATCTGGGAGAGTTTACAAAAATTCTCAAAGAGACATTTGACCGGGGAGGCAATCTGGTTATTCCCTCTTTTGCTGTGGGAAGAACTCAGGAGCTGCTGTACTTTATCCGTGAAATCAAAGAGAAGAATCTGCTCCGTGAATATCCGGACTTTGAAGTGTATCTGGACAGTCCGCTTGCTATTGAGGCAACGAAAGTGTTTACTATGAATATGAAGGACTGCTTTGACGAGGAGGCTATGGCGCTGGTCAATGCCGGAATTAACCCCCTTGTTTTCCCGGGACTGCATACCTCGACAACAAGCGAAGATTCAAAGATGATAAATTTTATTGAAAAACCGAAGGTGATTATTTCAGCGTCCGGTATGTGTGACGCGGGTCGTATCCGCCATCATCTGAAGCACAATCTCTGGAGACCGGAGTGTACAGTTCTGTTTGTGGGATACCAGGCTCAGGGCACTCTGGGCCGCCGGCTTCTGGAAGGAGAGAAGAATATCAAGCTTTTCGGAGAAGAAATTGAAGTCCATGCCAGAATCGAGAGCCTTCACGGCGTCAGCGGCCATGCGGATATGAACGGTCTGCTCAAATGGGTGGAAGCTTTTGAGACGCCTCTTGAGAGAGTGTTCGTAGTGCATGGCGAGGATACAGTTACGGATGAGTTCGCGCAGACGGTTGCTGACCGGCTTGGCTGCCGCACATGGGCGCCGTATCCGGGATGTGAGGCGGATCTCCTGACCAATGAGATTGTAAATGAAGGCATGAAGATCCCGGCGAAGCCAAAGAAAGCGGCGAAAAGAAAAGCAGACAGCGCTTTCGAGCGTCTTGTCGCTGCAGGAAAGCGGCTGCTTGATGTTATTTACAGAAATGAGGGGCTCTCAAACCGGGATAAGGCCAGGTTTGAAAGCCAGATTAATAATCTGGCCGATAAATGGGAGGAGTAGCGGAAGAAAAGCCGTAACGCTGAAAGGCGGATTTGTCAAGGTCTAAAAGTTTATAAAATTTTACGGTATCCGGAATATCTTTGAGCCGGAGTGAGAATCATTCTAATTAGAAAATGCTTAGGAGGATTCTTGCAATGATGGTGAATAAGGTTGAGCTGTGCGGAGTAAACACATCCAAACTTCCGCTTTTGAAGGAAGAGGAAAAGGCGGAGCTGTTTCAGCGCATTCAGGAGGGCGATGAGGAAGCAAGAGAGAAATATATCAAAGGAAATCTGAGACTTGTACTCAGCGTAATCAAGAGATTTGAGGGCAGCAGTGAAAATGCGGATGATCTGTTCCAGATCGGATGCGTAGGGCTGATGAAAGCGGTGGATCATTTTGATCCGGACAGACTGGTAAAATTTTCCACCTATGCGGTTCCAATGATTATTGGCGAGATCCGCCGCTACCTCAGAGATAACAGTTCGATCCGGGTAAGCCGTTCGCTCCGGGATACCGCATACAAGGCAATTTATGCAAAAGAAGGATATGTCAGACGCTACATGAAAGAGCCGACTGTTCAGGAAATCGCGGATGAGATCGGAATTGCAAAGGAAGATGTAGTGTTTGCGCTGGATGCCATTCAGGTTCCCATGAGTCTTCACGAGCCGGTGTACAGCGACGGAGGAGACACGCTGTATGTAATGGATCAGGTCAGTGACAAAAAGAACCGCGAGGAAAACTGGGTGGAAGAACTTTCTCTGGACGCGGCAATGGAACGGCTGAATGAACGGGAACGGTACATTATTACTCTTCGTTTTTTTGAAGGAAAAACCCAGATGGAGGTGGCTGAGCAGATCTGCATCTCACAGGCTCAGGTAAGCAGACTTGAGAAGAATGCGCTGAAAACCATGCGGAAATATCTTCTGGGTGAGTAAGAAGGGATTGATATTTCTCTGTCTTCATACTATGATTAAATCGGCGCCGGCACAGACGGCGCTGCTACAGTACAGCAGCCGTGTTGCTGCGCGGCATTATATGACAGCAGCACGGATGGAGAAAAGGAGCAGAAGGTATGTATAAAGCTTGTATATTTGACCTGGACGGAACACTTACTGATACGTTGGATTCTCTTACCTATTCGGTGAATGAAACCATGAAAGAGATGAAGCTTCCGGAGATTACAAGGGAACAGTGCAGAGCGTTTGTGGGAAACGGAGCAAAAGTCCTGATACAGAAGGCTCTGGAAGCTGCCGGAGTTCCGGAAGAAGATTTTTTCCCGGAAACATTCCTTACATTCCAGCGTATCTTTGACAACAACTGTACCTACCGCGTAAAACCATATGAAGGGATCGTGTCCCTTCTGACAGAACTGAAGATGCGGGGAATGAAACTTGGAGTTCTGTCCAATAAGCCTGACAGACAGGCCGTACATGTGGTCAGTGAGATCTTCGGAGAAGATCTCTTTGATATTGTGTGGGGACAGAAAGAAGGAGTTCCGAGAAAACCGGATCCTTCCGCGCTTCTGCTTATGGCCGGGGACCTGGGCGCAGATCCTTCAGAGATTATTTACATCGGTGATTCTGAAGTAGATATCCGGACCGGGCAGGCAGCAGGTGTAAAAACCGTTCTTGTGTCCTGGGGGTTCCGGCAGCCGGAAGATCTGAGAAAAGCCGGAGCAGAACGGATCGTAGATTCCACGCAGGAGATTTTTGAAATTACAAAAGAACAGGAGGAATAACATGAGTGAATTCAGAGAAGAGGATCTGCTTGTTTTTTTAGAAAATCAGACAAAGCTTTTTGATGAACCTGTCGCAGAAACGCCGGAAGAGGCAGAGGCTTTTCTGGAAGACTGTATGGCAGTGGTTGCCGGCTCGATCGAGGAAGTCCGGGAGTATTTTGAGGAGGCCGGAGCAGATATAAGCGGAATGACAGCGGAAGAACTGGAAGAAGCGTCAGAAGTGTTTGCGCTTGCCGATGGCCGGTATCTGATTGTTGAAGGATAGAACGGAAATACCGAAGCCGCAGAAGCCGGCAGCGCAGACTGTCAATTTACGGATACGGGAAAAGCCGCAGTTTACTGAACTGCGGCTTTTGCGACTGCTTCTTTGATTGCATCCAGAATGATCTGAGATGTGTAGGGAGCGTCATCAGACAGGACTATGTCATCCAGAGACTGGGTTTCGTAGACCTGTTCCGCAATATCTTCTATAGCAGGCTGGATCAGAGGAAACATGGCAGTTACAGTCTCATCCAGATTGGAAAACCGTATAGAGTTGATACGGGATTCATCTACAGATACCTCCACCTCCAGATTTGTGTTGTTCAGGGTAAGGGTAGATGTGTAGATGCCCGGGGTATACTGCTTTTCGATGCCTGCGTTCTCTTCCCCGGTCCCGGGCCTGAACATGATAACCAGAAGGACGATCAGCAGTATTCCCAGTGCGGCGAAGATTGCGGTGTAAATGATCTCCTTCATATGCAGGACGATGATCTTTGTTCTGGAACCCATAGAATTACCTCCCGTTTTCGGCGGCTTTGATTACAGCCGGCCGGTTGTTTTTTATAAGTGTATGACTGAAAATGGAAAATTATTCGCGGCTTTTGCGTGACAAACCCTGTACGATAGGTTAAAATAAACAGCGTCGGTGCGAAAACGCGGAGACAGAGCTGCGCGGCCGGACGTTTTTTACCTCAGGAAGGAATGAAAAATATGTTTATTATAGCAGGACTTGGAAACCCTTCACGAAAATATGAGGGAACAAGGCATAATGTCGGATTTGATGTAATAGACCGTATTTCAGAAAAATATAATATACCGGTAGACACAAAAAAGCACCTGGCTCTTATCGGCAAGGGAGTAATCGAGGGGCAGAAAGTGGTTCTGGTGAAACCGCAGACCTATATGAATCTGAGCGGGGAGAGCATACGGAGCGTTATGGATTTTTATAAGACAGATCCGTCCGGTGGGCTGATTGTAATATATGATGATGTGAATCTGGATACGGGACAGCTCAGGATCCGTGAAAAAGGAAGCGCAGGCGGGCACAATGGTATGAAAAACATTATCGCTCATCTGGGCACCCAGGAGTTCCCCCGGATCCGGGTCGGCGTGGGAGAAAAGCCGGCCGGATATGATCTGGCAGACTATGTGCTGGGACATTTCAGCAAAGCGGAACAGGAGCGGATGGAGGAAGGCTATGACAGAGCTTCTGATGCGGTCCGGATGATTCTGTCCGGAGACATTGGCGGCGCTATGAGCAGGTATAACCGGAAGATAGAGTAACAGGCCGGTGCCGGCAGCGGCTGCCGGATATATCTTCCTGAAAAGAATTATCCGGTAAAGGCCGGGAAGAAGAAAAACAGGAGAGAGGAATCAGTATGCAGGCGTTACTATCTCCGCTGACAGAGCTTGCGGATTATCAGGAAATTGTAAAAAACAGAGGAAAAGTAGAAGGTTTTATACAGATTGCGGGATGTGTGAATTCACAGAAAACCCATCTGATGTATGCGCTCTGCGATGGCTGGGAATACCGGGTCATCGCTTTTTCCAGTGAGGAAAAAGCAAAAAAAGCATTTGAAGAATATCGTTTCTTAAATGAAAATGTCTGTCTGTATCCGGCCAGAGACTTTCTCTTTTATTATGCAGATATCAAAGGAAAACTGCTTACCAGCCGGCGGATGGAGGTTCTTCGGGCACTTGTTGAAAAAGAAGAAGGAAAGGATCTTACGGTGATCACAACCATCGACGCTTTTCTGGATGGACTTCCTGCCCCGGAAGCGGTGCGGAAGCAGCGGATTTCTCTGGTAAACGGGCAGGTGGTTGATTTTTCCGCCCTCCAGACCAGTCTGGCTGACATGGGATATGAGCGGGAAAGCCAGATCGAAGGCCCGGGCCAGTTCGCGGTAAGAGGCGGAATTCTGGATGTTTTCCCGCTGACGGAAGAAATGCCGGTCCGGATCGAGCTGTGGGGAGATGAGATTGATTCCATCCGGAGCTTTGATGTGGAGAGCCAGAGGTCTGTGGAGAACCTGGAGGAAGTGGAGATCTATCCTGCATCAGAAAACTGGAACGGGGAGATGGGGACAGTCTCTTTTCTGGATTATTTTCCTGCAGAGAAAACGCTGCTGTTCCTGGATGAGCCGATCCGTCTGAAAGAGAAGGCCGATGAGGTGGAAGAGGAGTATGTGCACAGCAGGCAGAACCGGGAAGAGGCAGGAGTGAATCCGGAGGAGAACACGCTTACTGTATATCCGGTCAGAGAGATTATAGATAAGATGAACCGGTATTCGGGGATAGCCTGTACTACACTGGAATCAAAGTGCGGGGACTTCCATATCAGCCGGACATACAGCATTCAGACAAAGAGCGTGAATCCGTACAACAACAGTTTCGAACTGTTGACAAGGGATCTGAAGCGCCTGAAGCGCAGCGGCAGCCGGGTGGTTCTTCTGTCCGGTTCCAGAACACGGGCGAAGAGACTGGCTGAAGATCTGAGAGACTATGATCTGAGCAGTTTTTACAGCGAGGATATGGAACGGTGCGTCAATCCTGGAGAAATAATGGTGTCCTACGGCTATGTGGCAGAAGGGTATGAATATCCTATGCTTAAGTTCGTCGTGATTTCTGAGACGGATATTTTCGGCAGAAAGAAAAAGAAGAAACGCCGCAGGCGGTATGACGGACAGAAGATCCAGGATTTTGCCGAACTCAGGCCGGGCGATTATGTGGTGCATGAAAACCATGGCGTGGGCATTTATCAGGGGATCGAGAAAGTTGAGGTCGATAAGGTTGTTAAAGATTACCTGAAGATCGCCTACGCCGAAGGCGGCGTGCTCTATATCCCGGTGGCACAGATGGATCTGATCCAGAAGTATTCCGGAGCGGACGGCAGAAAGCCCAGACTGAACAAACTGGGGACCGCCCAGTGGGGAAAGACAAAGAGCCAGGTAAAAAAAGCTGTACAGGCGGTGGCAAAGGATCTGGTAGAACTGTATGCTGTAAGGCAGCAGTCGGAAGGGTTTGTATATGGCCCGGATACAGTATGGCAGAAAGAATTTGAAGAAATGTTTCCCTTTGAGGAGACAGAAGATCAGATGCAGGCCATTGCAGACACAAAGAGGGATATGGAAAGCACGAAGATTATGGACCGCCTGATCTGCGGAGATGTAGGATACGGGAAGACGGAGATAGCCATCCGTGCAGCATTCAAGGCGGTTCAGGAGGGAAAACAGGTGGTGTATCTGGTTCCTACGACAATTCTTGCTCAGCAGCACTACAATACCTTTGTCCAGCGGATGAAGGACTATCCGGTGCGCATTGATCTGCTGTGCCGTTTCCGCGGCGCGCAGCAGCAGAAAAAGACAGTGGAAGATCTGAAGAAAGGTCTGGTGGATATTGTAATCGGCACACATCGTGTGCTGTCCAAAGACGTAGGATATAAAGATCTGGGCCTTCTGATCATTGACGAGGAACAGAGATTTGGCGTGACGCACAAGGAGAAAATCAAAAAGCTCAGAGAAAATGTGGATGTAATGACTCTGACAGCCACGCCCATTCCCCGGACTCTTCATATGAGTCTGATCGGGATCCGTGATATGAGTGTGCTGGAAGAGGCGCCTCAGGACCGTATGCCCATCCAGACTTATGTTCTGGAATATAATGACGAAATGGTCCGGGAAGCAATTGAGAGAGAACTTTCCCGGGGCGGACAGGTATATTATGTGTATAACCGGGTCAGTGATATTGCGGATGTGGCGGGAAAGATCCAGAGAATGCTTCCGGAGGTGAATGTTGCCTTTGCCCACGGGCAGATGAATGAAAGACAGCTGGAAGATATCATGTATGATTTTATTAACGGGGACATTGATGTCCTGGTCTCTACGACCATCATCGAAACCGGGCTGGATATTCCCAATGCCAATACTATGATTATCCAGGATGCGGACCGTTTCGGGCTGGCGCAGCTTTACCAGCTCAGGGGCCGGGTGGGGCGGTCCAGCCGTATGGCGTATGCCTTCCTTCTTTACCGCAGGGATAAGCTTCTGAAGGAAGTGGCGGAGAAAAGGCTTGCGGCGATCCGGGAGTTTACCGATCTGGGATCAGGCATCAAAATTGCCATGCGGGATCTGGAGATCCGGGGAGCGGGAAATCTTCTCGGAGAAGCCCAGAGCGGTCATATGGAAGCTGTCGGATATGATATGTACTGCAAGATGCTGGGAGAAGCCGTGAAAGAACTCAAAGGCGGTGAGACGGAGGAGATCTATACGACTACAATGGATCTGAACGTAGACGCATACATTCCCCGGTCCTATATCAGAAACGAGTATCAGAAACTGGATATTTACAAGAGAATTGCCGCCATTGAAACCGAGGAAGAGATGGACGATATGATGGAGGAACTGATCGACCGGTTCGGAGATATTCCGAAGAAAGTACAGCAGCTTCTGCATATTGCTCTTCTGAAAGGTCTGGCTCATTCAGCCTATGTGACTGCAGTGGAACAGAAAGGACGGCAGATCCGTTTTGTCATGTATGAGCGCGCGAAGATTGATCCTCAGAAAATTCCGGGACTTCTTAAAACGTATGGAAACAGCCTTGTGTTCCGGGCGGAAGAGCCGCCTTATTTCCTGTATGAGAAAAAAGGAAAGAGCGGCAAGGAAAGCGGAACAGATATTCTTGAAACGGTCCGGAAAGTACTGGAGGATATCAGAGGACTCTGTTTCTGACAGGAAAATGTTATTATAGCATTAATAAATCAAAGAAGCGGTGAAGGCGGCTGTGACAGACAGCACCGGCGCTGCTTTTTTGTATATGTTTTGTGTTTTCTACTTGTTAGAATTGAAAAAACACGGTATAATGTATCGGTATATGCGGGCGCAGTAAACAATATGCCCGACGCTGTAAGACTGAGCAAAAAATGAATATGAAATCTTGCGGCGGGAGAAGAGGAGGCTATAACATGCAATTAAGAAAAAGAGCAGCAATGGCTGCCGCGGCGGCAGCCCTGGCGGCAACTACGATTACAGGCTGCAGCGGCTCTCTGGATACAGAAGCAGTAGTTATGACGGTGGGAGATGAGGAGGTTACTCTCGGAGTTGCGAATTTCTATGCCAGAATGACGCAGGCACAATATGAAACATATTATCTCAGTATGATGAGCAGCAACGGCATGACAATGACTGCAGAAGATATGTGGAATCAGGAGTACGAAGGAGAGACGACTGAGCAGACAACAAAAGACGGACTTCTGGAGAGCCTGCAGAATATGTATCTGATTTCCCAGCATGCAGAGGAATACGGCGTCAGCCTTACAGAGGAAGAACAAGATGCCATCAGTGAAGCTGCGGCACAGTTTGATGAGGACAATACAGCTGCGGCAAAAGAAGCTGTATCCGGTTATAAAAAGGATATTGAAAAGTACCTGGAGCTCGTTACAATTCAGTCGAAGATGGACAGCCCGATGAGAGAGGGTGTTGATGAAGAAGTGTCTGACGAAGAAGCAGCGCAGAAGGCTATGAACTATGTGTTCTTTTCCTATACTACGACAGATGAGTCAGGAAACTCTGCAGAGCTTTCGGATGACGAGAAGACCGCGCTGCAGACAACCGCGCAGAATCTTTCGGAGAGAGTGAAAGCCGGAGAAGATATGGCGGATGTAGCGGAAGAATCTTCGGCAACAGTTCAGGAAGCAACGTTTGACGGGGAAAGCACCACATATGACGCAGACCTGATTGCCGCGGCGGACGCTCTGGAAGAAGTAGGAGATGTGACGGATGTTATTGAGACGGACAGCGGCCTCTATGTTGCGCAGCTTACAAGCCTGCTTGACCGGGATGCCACAGATGCCAGGAAGGATGAGATCGTGGAAGAAAGAAGACAGGAACAGTACGACTCCCTTCTTGAAGAATGGCGGGATGCTACAGAAATCAGCGTTGATGAGAAAGTATGGAATAAGATTGATTTCATCGATCAGGGAGTAACGATTATTACTTCTGAAGAGGAAGACACTTCGACAGACAGCAGCTCTTCGACTGATGAGAGTACAACGGATAATGGCTCCGCAGACGACGGTTCTTCCGCAGACGATGGAACCTCGGAAAATACAGATACATCCGGCGAGGATACAGCAGAATAAGAAGGACTTCTGTAAAGCCCGGCAGATTGGTTTTAATCTGCCGGGCTGTTCAGTTGTCCATATATTTGTAGAGGGTGAATTTTGATATGCCAAGTACGGATGCTACCTTATCTCCGGACTTTGTGATTAAAAAGGCGCCTGCGTCATTTAAATACCGGACAACCCGGACTTTTTCCTCTTTTGTCATCATTGCGACTGGTTTTCCGATTTCGGAAAGCGCCTGTTCGATTAATGAATCAAGAAGCTCGCTGACGCTGTGAGTAATCCGGGGAAGGCTTTCAGCCTTTTCTTCCTGTTTCTGTTCCTCCTCTGTCAGGAGCAGTGAGTGAAGCACATCACCGGCAGCAGACAGGGCAGAAATATCGTAGTTGACAGAAAAGATATAAGCCAGATTTCCGTCCGGACGCCGGATATAAAGCGTGCTTGATTTCAGCATCCTCCCGTCTTCTGTTCTGGTGAGGTAGGCCAGATGATCATGGAGATCAGCGGGATTGGTATTCAGTGCATCAAAAACAACTTTCGATCCGCTTCCCCCTTCCTTTCTTTGTGTAACATGGCCGTTTTCAATATGGATAATTGTATTTTCCAGTCCTTTTGTTACATCATGAATAACGATTTCACAGTTTTCTCCAAAATGGGCCGACAGGCCCCGGGCAAACTGGATCAGGAGATTTTTCAAATCATCCATAAAAACCCTCCCTGCAGTCTATTGGTCTCTGTATAGTAAAATACATATGAATTATATCATAAAACAGAGACAAGATCTGTATCTAAAAAAAATTAAGATATCTTATAAATTTTCAGGAAAACAAGATTGTAATTGTGCACTATTGGTGCTAGTATAAAAAACAGAACAGAAAAACCGGTAAAAATAACGAAGCAGGCTGTCACGGAACAGCCGGAATCCGGCGGAAGCTGTATATTCAGGACTGTCTGCGGAAAGAAAAGTGCAGGAAAAGGGAGGCTGATAATATGAAAAAACTGATAAAAAATGGAATGATCTGTACAGAATCACAGGTTTTCCCCGGCGACATCCTGATTGAAGGAGAGAAGATAAAAGCTGTCGGAACAGGGCTGGCTGATCCGGATGCGGAAGTGATTGACGCCTCAGGAAAATATGTGCTTCCCGGCGCAGTGGATGTCCATACGCATATGGATCTTCAGGCGGGAAAACACAGGGCCGTAGATGACTTTTATGATGGAACTGTTGCAGCCGCCTGCGGGGGAACAACTTCCATCATAGATCACATGGCATTCGGGCCGGAAGGATGCAGTCTCTGGCATCAGGTGAAAGAGTACCACAGACTGGCAGACGGAAAAGCGGTAATCGATTATGGCTTCCACGGGGTAATTCAGCATGTGGACGATTCTGTTCTGAGGGAAATGAAAGAGATAGCGGAAAAAGAGGGAATCACCAGCTTCAAAGTGTATATGACTTATGACTTCATGCTGAAGGATGATGAACTTTTGCAGGTGCTGAATCAGGCAAAAAAAGATGGGATTGTAATTGCGGTACACTGTGAAAATGACGGCGTGATCAATTATCTCCGGAAAAAATATACGGAGGAGGGCTGTACACAGCCAAAATATCATCCTTTGAGCCGGCCGGCCAGGTGTGAAGCAGAAGCGGTTGACCGTATCCTGCATCTCGCGGCCATGGCAGAGGATGCGCCGCTGTACATTGTACATTTATCGAGTAAAGAAGGACTGCTGGAAGTCCGGAAAGCAAAGGCTTCCGGTCAGAAAAATTTTGCAGTGGAAACCTGTCCTCAGTATCTCACGCTGACCGACAGCATGTATCAGGATGATCAGGAAGCTCTGAAAGCGATTATGTCCCCGCCGCTTCGAAAAAAAGAAGACAGGGATGCTCTTTGGCAGGCTCTTTCGGATGACGTGCTGGATGTAGTCGCGACCGATCACTGTCCTTTTAATTACAGGATTGAAAAGCAGGCCGGAGCCGATGACTTTACCGCCTGCCCGAATGGAGCGCCGGGAGTGGAAGAGAGGCTTCGGGTTATGTTTTCGGAAGGGGTTGTGAAAAAGCGGATTACCCTTCCCCAGCTTGTAAAGTATCTCTGCACGAATCCATGCCGGATGTATGGCCTGTATCCTGAAAAAGGAACACTGCTTCCGGGAAGCGATGCGGATCTGGTTCTTCTTGACCCGGAAAAAGAAAGGGTGCTGACTCACAGGGACATGCACAGCGCCGTCGATTATACATGTTATGAGGGAATGACCGTAAAAGGGGATATTGATCTTGTCATGCAGAGGGGCAAAGTAATTGTAAAAGAGAATGTATTTCTTGGACAAAAAGGAGATGGAAAATATCTGAAACGCTCAAAAAGCATTCTGGCAGAGTAGGAATCTCTGATCTCCGGAAGAAAAGGATGCGGCGGCCTGAATAAGAAAGACAGACCCGCCGCATCCCTGCTGTATCTCCGGAATTATACTCTGACCGGATTTCCTGATCAGATATATTCAAGCTTTTCAAAATAGTGCATCAGAATATCTGCACAGTTTTCCACTCCCAGTTCGCTTGTATCCATAATCATGTGGTAATCGTTAACATCACCCCACGTTTTTCCTGTATGTTCATAATAGTAAGAAGCTCTTTCTTCATCTGTGCGTTCCACTTTTTCTTTTGCATCGTCATAGCTGAGATTGTCTTTATCCATAATTCTGTGGATCCGGTCTTCTTTGTCAGCGCAGACAAAGATGTTCAGCACATTCATCCGGTCTTTCAGAATATCGGATGCGCACCGCCCCAGAATAATGCAGGGTTTTTCCGCAAGCTTGCGGATTGCCTCAGCCTCACTTTCATACATATGGTCGTGAATCTGTTCTTCAATATACGCCCTATCATAAACGGGGATGTCAAGCCTTTCAGAAAGCTCTTTTGCAATAATACTTGCCCCCGTACCGAAGCGGCGGCTCATGGTGATTACTAATTTCATAAGAACTCCTCCTTTGTAGACAAAAATGTAGGCTGTTTCCTATTATAACACTTCTTTTCTGTTTTGTCTTGCTTCTGTTTATCTTTCTGATAAAATGAAATAAAGTTCAGCTGTTCGCTGTCTGGCTGAACTGAACAAGAAAAATTTCAGGAATACCGGAAAGGAGATGGATGAAATGCTGTTTGTATGCTATCCGAAATGCAGCACCTGCATGAAAGCAAAGAAATGGCTGGATGAAAAAGGCATTGAATATGAAATGCGTGATATCAGGCAGGATAATCCGAATACTGCGGAATTAAAAGAATGGTGGGAGAAGAGCGGGCTTCCGCTTAAAAAGTTTTTTAATACCAGCGGCAATCTTTATAAAAGCATGAATCTCAAAGACAGGCTGCCGCAGATGAGTGAAGAGGAGCAGATAAGCCTCCTGTCCGAGGATGGAATGCTGGTGAAAAGACCGATTCTCGTAACCGATTCTGCTGTACTGACAGGATTCAGAGAAAAAGAGTGGGAGCAGCTTCTGGGCTGAGAGGCATGCTGCCGGCCGGGGTTCCGGACGTCCCGATTTCGTCTCGGGAGAGGAGAAACGGGACGTCTCCGGCAGGCTGGAAGATAAAAAAACAAACAGTCACAGAGGAAAATCCATTTTTTTTTCCGAATCTGTCCTTTTTACTATATAAAAATCTGTTTCAGGCTGTGGTTCAGACCTGAAAATCTGAAAAAATCCCAATTAAAATCATAAAATCAAACAAATAATTCCTGTTCAGTTTGTATGAATATATATAAAGTTAAAGAAAAGAGAGGAAAGTTTTAGTGAAAAAGTTTCAGTACAGACTCCTGTTATAAACGTTTGTTTCATGATAGAATGGAAGTGATTCCGTTAGAAATGGAACAATATGAAGAACCGCGGAGCAGTTTTCTGCTGTAATACGGGACGGAAGATATTGGAGGACAGTATGGCAGGTTTGGAATATAACGCGCAGCGCGTGATAGAAGAAGTGGAAAAGACAGTGGTGGGAAAGAAAGATGTTCTCACGAAAATAATGACGGCAATTCTGGCAGGAGGGCATATCCTGATAGAAGATATACCGGGAACCGGAAAGACGACAATGGCTCTTGCTTTTTCAAAGGCAATGGGACTGAAAGCCCGGAGAGTACAGTTTACGCCGGATGTTCTGCCGGCAGATCTGACCGGTTTTAATATTTATCAGAAAGAAACAGGCAAATTTGTATATCAGCCCGGAGCGGTTATGTGCAATCTTCTTCTGGCAGATGAGATCAACAGAACATCTCCGAAGACTCAGTCAGCTCTGCTGGAAGTAATGGAGGAACAGCAGGTTACAGTAGACGGCGTAACCAGGCGGACCGGACAGCCCTTTATTGTGATCGCCACAGAAAATCCGGCGGGTTCTGCCGGAACCCAGCTTCTGCCGGAATCTCAGCTGGACCGGTTCATGATCTGTGTCAGCATGGGCTATCCGTCTGTGGAGGAAGAGATGGAGATTATGCGGAGAAGCCAGGAGGAAGACCGGACGGCCGGAATTCGGCCGATTCTCGATGCTTCCGCTCTGCTGGAAATGAAGAATGAGGCAAGGGAGATTTTTATGCATGAGAGGATCTGCCGGTATATTGCGGAACTGGCAAAGGCAACCCGGGAAGATTCATGGACGGAACTGGGATTAAGCCCCAGAGGCACCGTGGCGCTGACAGCAATGGCAAAGGCCTGCGCATACTTAAAAGGCCGGGCTTATGTAATCCCTGCTGATGTGGAGGAAGTATTTCCCTGTGTGGTTTCTCACAGAATCATTCTGAACATGAAAGCGAAAGTGGGGCATGTAAAGGTAGAAGAAGTTGTCCGGCAGATTCTTGAAAGAGTAGAAAAACCGGCGCTGAGAACAAGGCGGTAGTAAAATGATCAGAAGAACAGCGGGGTACTTTGCAGCGCTTCTTGTTACGGCATATTTGTTTTTTATGTATGATAATACTGTGCTATCCGGAATACTTGTACTTTGCCTCTTTTATCCGTTGCTTTCTGCTGTCTCTCTTGTGATGGCAGGGAGGAAGGCGGTTCCGGATCTGTGCCGGGTGCCGCCGGTCGGAGAAATGGGAAAACAGGTGAAAGCAGGAATCTCCGTGAAAAATGTGTCGCCATATAGAAGTCTTCGGTATGAGGCTCTTCTGTCCGTGAAGAACAGAGGAGGAAAAAGATACAGGAAAAAACGGCTCCGGGGCGTTCTGGCGCCGGACGGGAAAGAGACGGTCTGGTGTGTGTTTGAAGCACACCGCTGCGGAATTGTGGAAATTTGTCTGGAAAGTATAAAGATTTATGATTTTCTCGGGATATTTTACAGAAAAGTAAAATGGAACAGGACGGCTCAGGTGAAGATTATGCCTGAATTCCGGCTTATGCCTTTGGAGGTCACACGGAAAACACGGGAGTTCCAGGCAGAGGCACAGGAATTTTCACAGCGGCGAAGAGGCGATGATCCGTCTGAGATTTATCAGGTCAGAGAGTACAGGGAAAAAGATTCTCTGAAAGATATTCACTGGAAGCTAAGTGCGAGAGAAGAAGAACTGATGGTAAAGGAACGCAGTTTCCCTCTGGGATGCGTGGTGCTTATCTATATTGATTACCGGAAAGAAGAACAGTCGGAAGAGGGATTCTCACATCTGCTGGAGACAGTGGCATCCCTTTCCATTACTCTGGTGGAAGAAAAGTGTATCCATATGGCGGCCTGGTATGAGGAGAAAAACGAAAGGATCGTCAGGTGGAGGGTTTCCGGCGAGGAAAGCGCATATGATATGATCTGGAATCTGATGGAAATGGAACCCTGCCGGAATGTTCAAAAGGCAGCAGTCTGTTATGATGATACGTTCCGGGGCCAGGAGTTCAGCAGTATTATAACAGTTGACGGAAGAGGGAAGATGAAAAAGGACGGGGAAATGTTTGATTTCCTGCGCGTGTAATGCAGATCCGGGTAAGAAAAGGGGAGAAACCGAAATGAAAAACAGTCGTTCAGGAATAAAAATATACCGGACAGGGGCGGAGAAAATCCGTAAGAATCGGGGAATTCTCCCTCTGTTTCTTCTGCAGACAACTGTGATGTGCGTACTTATGATTTTGTGGTGGAATGCGTTTCTGTCTGTGTTTCATATGCCTTTCCACAAAGGATGGCTGTATGCCGGCAGCTGTGTCTGGATTGTTCTGTTTGGATGGGCAGGCAGAAAGTTCCGCTGGAAGGCCGCGGCTGCCGGACTGACAGCCGCGGGAATGCTCCTGTGGCTTTACAGGGATGTTATATTCCGCCTGTATCAGTGGACTGTGCGGAATTATACTTCTGTATTTTCCGGACAGCCGGAAGGAGATGCGGCTTTCAGCGGTATAGCTGTACTGGCTGCGGTTCCGGTCGTCGAACTTCTTCTGACTGTGCAGAGAAGAGGCAGAGGAAAAGGCTGGGCTGCTCTGGTTCTTGCAGTTCCCTTTTTTGCTGCCGCGGCTGCAGGAGAATTTCAGAGCGCGCTGCCGGCATGGTTTCTGATTGTGGGAGCAGCAGTTTATTTTGCGTCTGCAGGGCTGGAAAAAGGACGGCCGGAGAATGGAAAAAAGTTTTTTGTATGGAAACATGCAGTGCTTTCCGTTCTTCTTTCAGCGGCTCTGGCTTTTGTCTCTTTTCAGGCCGGAAAGCTGCTGGATGTACAGCGGAATGCGCAAAACGGATATTATCTTCAGACCCGAAGCCTGATCCGGGCGGAAGTGATCGGAGGGGTGCGGGATCTGCTGGAGCGGAGCAGGGGAGAAGGACAGACGGAAGAGAATGCACGTCCGGATGAGGAAAGCAGTTCTGCAGATTCTGAAAGGAATGCGGAAGAAAGCGGAGAGTCTTCTTATTCTGATATCCTGTCTCCGGCAGATGAAAGCGGGATGGAAGATCTGGGCAGCCTTGCCTATTTCCGGCCTGAGTCCGGGCAGGTATCTTCTATTGATGTAGATGAAAAACCTGAGGGAACAGTATATGTTCTGACAAGATGGGGAGTTACTTATTCTGACAATGCATGGACAGAGGAGGATATCACAACTTCTGTACTGACTCCTCCGGAGGGATACAGAAGTTATCCGGAAGAACTCCGGGACACGCTGGAAATGTTATGCGGCAGCTGGGATACCGCAGATTTCGGGGATGTGAGTCAGGCAATCACCAGAGAATTGTCTGAAAGAGCAGTATATGACACGAATCCCGGTGCAACGCCGGCAGGGAAAGATTTCGTAGAGTATTTCCTCCTGGAAAATCATAAGGGTTTCTGCGTTCACTTTGCCACGGCTGCTGCACTGATGTACCGGTACTGCGGATATACCGCAAGGTATGCGGAAGGGTATGCGGTACCCGCCTCTGCCTTTCAGCAGAACAGTTCCGGCGGATATACGGCGCAGATCACCGGAAGCATGGGACATGCATGGTGCCAGGTGTATGAGGAACAGACAGGAGAATGGGAAGATATGGAACACACGCCGCCTGCGCCGGAAGGAGCGGATATCCGGCCACCGGCGGCGGATTCCGCGGATTTTGCCGGGCAGCGGGACGAAGGAACAGAGGGGGAAAGAAATTCGGATTCCTCCCGTCTGGTGTTCAGATGGTCGGCGGCTGTACTGGGGATGGTTGCTGCGGCTGTAGTTATATTTCTGGTCCAGGCGGCGGTCCGGCTTGGGCGCAGAAAGAAAAGATTTGCCCGCAGAAAAAGCGGCGAAGGTATCCGCGAAATGTATGCCGCCCTGATAAAGACAGCAGAATTTCAGGGAGTGAAGATCAAAGATCCGCTGGAAAAGAGTACACCGGAATGTCTGGAAATGGAATATCCGGAGCTGAAAAAAGAGGAGTGGAACTGGCTGTACAACTGCGTCCTGGCAGCCATGTTTTATCACCTGGATAATGAGAAAAAAGACTGGAAAAAAATGAAAATACTTTATACCCGTTTCGGAAAGGCAGCCCGGGGGCGCATGAGCTGGAAAAAACGTCTGCTGTACAGATATGTTTACTGTCTGGGCTAGAAGACAGCCGAAACGCAGAGAAATATTTTGCATGCAATCAGCAAGGAACAGGAAAGAGAGGAGCTTCTGATGATACGGAAATTTAACAGAAACGATAAACAGATTTATATAGAGATGGCACATGAGTTTTATCATTCGGATGCAGTGCTTCATCCGGTGCCGGATGAACATTTTGGAAAAACAGTGGAGGAAGCACTGCGGAAGGATGGCTTTGCTGAAATTTTTATGCTGGAGTATGACGGGACTCCGGCCGGATATGTTCTGACAGCAAAAAGTTTTTCGCAGGAGGCCGGCGGAATGGTTGTATGGATTGAGGAAATTTATATCCGCAGCGCATATCGCTCCAAAGGGCTTGGCAGGGAATTTTTTGCTTATCTGGAAGAGAACAGAGGCAGTGATGTGGTCAGACTGCGGCTGGAAGTAGAAGAAGATAATATCCGGGCTATCAGTCTTTACAGAAAAATCGGATATGAAAAACTGGATTATATGCAGATGATTAAAGATTTCCGGGCAAAATAAGACAAGCGAAAGAGTGTATGCGTGTATACAATCCGGCTTAAATTCTTTGATTCTACCATTGCAAGACATATATGAATGATGATATAATTCATAGTAGCGGTTTTTTGTCTTTTGGGCGAAAACAAGAATTGTGAGTAGGTGACTGATTTGAAAAATAAGATCAAACGTTTTGCCAAAGGAGATTTTCATATTCCACAGCCGGATATTATTTTCCCTGAGACCCGGATTGTTATGAGAGTCGGAGAGGGAGAAAAATACAGGGGAAGTTTCTCTCTTCAGAATCAGGGGGAAGGAACGATCCGCGGCCTTGTATATCCATCCTCTTACCGTGTGGTCTGTGATGAGCAGGGCTTTGACGGAAATCCGGTAAATATTTATTATACATATGACGGAACAGGACTTGTGCCGGGGCATGTAGAGCATGGAAAGTTTACAATTGTATGCAATGGCGGGGAATACGATATTGCTTTTACAGCTATTATTGAAAAACCCTATGTGATGACGAGCTACGGGAAGATTCAGAGCCTGGAGGACTTTAAAAAACTGTCCTTCCGGGATGCTGCTGAGGCAGTGAAGCTGTTCCGTTCCAGAGATTTTTACGAGATTCTGAAATATGAAGACCGGCGGATTCAGGCTCTTTATGACAATATGCGCAGATGGGAGCTGGATCAGCATGCCCTGGAGGAATTCCTTGTGGGATGCAAGCAGAAGGAAAAGATTTTCCTTACTCTGGAGGAGGAAAGCAGGGCCTTTATTTCACTTTCGGAAGCCCGGAAAGAAACGTTTACCATAAAAAAGAATACCTGGGGATATCTGGAAATTGATGTGCGCACGGAAGGAGATTTTCTGTACGTGGAGCATACCAGGATTACAACAGAAGAGTTTATCGGAAATTCCTATCGTCTTGAGTATTTTATTACCATAGAGAAACTGCACAGAGGAAGCAATTTCGGAAGAATCATACTTGAGACGCCTTATGAGACGCTGACTTATGAGATTGTTGTAGAGAAGGATATCAACAGAGAAGAGGATCACAGGGCGAACGCCCGTGAATTCGCGGGAATTGTTAAAAATTACCTGAAATATGAGAGCGGGAAAATGGATCTGAACTCCTGGGTGGAAGAAGCGCTGAAAAGAATCGGCCACTTAAGAGATGCAGATCCGAAAAATGAAATATATCTTCTGGTGCATGCGCACATCTGTCTGATCGGAGGAAAGGCGGATGAGGCAAAATGGCTTCTGGAGTCCTATAATTATAACCGGTTCGCCATTGGAAGAGATGTGGAGATGAGTTCTTATTATCTCTACCTGACGACACTTTTAAGCAATGATACCATCGGAC
This sequence comes from Candidatus Mediterraneibacter norwichensis, assembly GCA_019112765.1. Taxonomy (GTDB): domain Bacteria; phylum Bacillota; class Clostridia; order Lachnospirales; family Lachnospiraceae; genus Mediterraneibacter; species Mediterraneibacter norwichensis. Next base: position 27,311 of record DXIU01000077.1, read on the forward strand.
AGCGCAGAGTTGCGGAAGAACTGTCAAAGTCGTTTATGAAACATCCGGACAGCTGGAAGATTCTCTGTATGCTCGTTGAGGTGGATTCGGAATATAAGATTTACAGTGAGAGGCTGCGGGCGCTGGAAAAACAGTTCTATGAGGAGAAGTCCCACAGTATCTGGTTCTATCTCCAGGTATTCCGCTGCTTCCGGGAGAAAAGCTCTTCCCTGAAAAAACTGGGGACATTCGAGGTGCGTGTGCTTCTCTTTGCGGTGAAACACAGGCTTATGACAAGGGAGCTTGCGCTTTATACGGCAAACCTGGCCAGCCAGATGAAGGTGTTTGATAAACATCTGTATAATGTGCTTGTCCAGTCGTACGGAATGTATAAAGAGTCCATGATTCTTACGGCAATCTGTACACTTCTGATCAAAGGCAACTGTGTGGACAGCATTTATTTCAAATGGTATCAGAAAGCGGTGGAGTCTGAGCTTAAGATTGCTCAGCTTTACGAGTATTATATGGCTTCTGTGATACCGGACCGGTTCCATAAAGCGCTCCCCAGGTCTGTCTACCTGTATTTTATGCATGGGAATTCTCTGAATTATCAGAAGTGCGCGTTCCTCTATGCGAATCTTATTACATACGAGGATGAAACCAGTGAAATCTATGCGCATTACAGGGATGAGATGGAGGCGTTCGCGTGGAATCAGCTGGATCGGCGGAATGTGGACGAACAGCTCCGGATAATTTACAAACGGTTTATTTCTGAGTCGCAGATGAATCCGGAGAGAGTGAAAGCTCTCTATGACATTTGTCATGCATACCAGATTACGACCAGAGTGCCGAATATGAAGTATATACATGTGATCTCGGAAGACGGAACCATTACGCAGAAGGCGGCTTATACGGAAAACGGCGCAAGGGTATTCCTGTATTCAAAGACAGACAGACTGGTGTGGGAGGCAAGAGACGGAAGACATTATACGGATTCGATTCCCTATGAGAGCCGCCGGATGTTTTATGAACTCCGCTATATGGATATGTGCAGAAAATATATTAACGGGCTGCGCCGGAACCGTCTGGAGGAGGAGAAGGAAGAGCTGACTCTGGAACTGGTGCGGGAAAAGGGGCTGGAAAATTTTAAGGAAGAAGAAATTTTCAGCCTGTGCAGCAGGACAATACGGGAAAACAATTATGAAAATGATGATTTCCTGACATATATCTGTTTTGACCTGTTTCTGAAACAGCAGTACGACAAGGTGATTCTTACCTATCTGGCCAACTATTACTGCGGCGCTACTCTTGACATGAAACTGCTCTGGAGAGAGGCAAGAGATTATGAGGTTCATACCCATAAGCTGGCAGAGCGTATTCTGACACAGATGCTGTTCTCAGAAGAGCTGTTCCAGGAAGCCCAGATTTTTGAGCAGTACTATGCGGAAGGAGCATATTTCCGCCTCCAGCAGGCGTATCTGGCCTATGTGTCCAGAGAATATGTGGTGGAATCCAGGAAGATCAGCCGCAGTATCATTGATATAATCTGTCGGGAGTACGAAAAGGGAGAAGACACCATAGATATCTGTAAAATTGCCGTTCTGAAATATTATTCCGGGAAGGAGTACAACTCCCAGACACGCAGAACGCTTAAGAAATTTCTTCAGGAACTGTGCGGCAAACAGATTTACTTCCCATTCTTTCTGGCTTATGAAAAGGACTGGCTTATTGAACTGCAGCTCTGGGACAAGACGCTGATCGAGTATAAGGGACAGAAGGGAAGCCGTGTAATGCTTTACTATCAGCTGCAGAAGGGCGGGCTTGAGCAGGCGGATTATTCTACAGAAATACTGACGCCGATGTATGAAAATCTGTATGTGAAGAAATTTGTCCTTTTTGCTAATGAAAAGCTGAAATACTATTTCAAAGAGACGATAGACGGAAATTCCTACCGCAGCGACAAGGAAACCTGTGTGCGAAGGGCGGAGCCGGGAGAGCAGGGCAGATTCGGAAGACTTAATGATATTCTGATAGAGACAGATCCCAGAGAGCGGGAGAAAAAAATGAGAGAGTATGCGCTGGAAGATGCATGTGCGGCGCGGATGTTTGTACAGTATTAAGGAGGTTGTCTTTTTATGGGGCAGGGCAGCATAATCGGATATGAAATAAATGAAAAGACATGCCAGATCAGTTATTATAATGATCAGCAGCTTGAGCCGGATACTCTTGAGGTAGATGCCGACAATTACCAGATCCCTCTGATTATCGGAAAACTCAGGGATACATGGGCCTACGGCAAAGAGGCGAAGAGACTTGTTACCATCAAAGAGGGCTTTACGGTTACCCGGCTTCTGAGCAAGAGTCTGGCAGGCGACCGGATCGAATTCGGGGAGGAGACATATGACGCGGTATGGCTTCTGTCTCAGTTTATTCAGATGTCCCTCCAGTCCTTTCCGGAAATCGAAGGAATCGTGTTTACCGTGCCTGCGCTGACGGAGGAACTTGCACAGATGCTCCGGGGAATTGCTGCGCGGATGAACATCAACAAACGGCATGTTTTTATACAGGATTACAAAGAGAGCTTCTGCAATTATCTGTTCTATCAGCCCAAAGAACTGTGGCAGTATGACGCGGCGCTGTTCTGCTGTGACAGAAACGAGATCAGAGCGTTTATGCTCCGCAGGCTGAAGCCGGGACTGGGCGGCGGTAAAACAACCTTTGTGACAGTAGATGAGGTGGCCAGCGCCCATATGAAAGAGCTGGCCATGGTCTATCCTGTTCTGAATGAGGACAAGGCGAAAGAGGCGGACGCCATGTTCTGTAAATTTATTGAAAGTGTATTTGACAAGAGGATTGTGTCTTCTGTATTTCTGACAGGAGAAGGATTTGAAAATAACTGGTATCCGAAGGCACTCCGGGTTCTCTGCAACGGGCGCAGAGCTTTTATCGGAAATAATCTGTACAGCAAGGGGGCCTGCTATACCGCTTACCGGAAGCTGTTTATGCATATTGAGAATCCGGTTTATCTCTCTGAGGATAAACTGACGGATCAGATTACCGTGAATATGCGCGTGGATGGACAGGAGATGTGGTATCCTATTGTATCCTGGGGCGCGCACTGGTATGAGTCAAACAATCAGTGGGAAGTGATCCTGGAGGATGTGGAAGATATCGAGTTCCATATTGAATCCCTGATACAGGGAAATGTACGGACAGAAAAGATTTCCCTGGAGAAGTACCCGAAGAGGGCGGAATATTCCATGCGCCTTCAGATTGAAACATTGTTTCTGGATGAAAAGACATGCAAAATCACCGTAAGGGATGCAGGATTCGGAGACTTTTTCCCGGCCACGGATTTTCGGGAGGAGAAGATAATTCACTTAGGAGGCAATGATGGGAAGTTTAATTCTTTGTCATGACAGACATGCAGCGCATCCGTATGAAATTACAAGAATTCACTGCAGAATATTTACGATAGAGGAGCTCTGCTATTATCTCTGCAATAATCTTTATCTGATTGACTATACGATTATGAATGAGCAGCTCTGCGCCTGGCTGGAAGATGAACTGGGCATGACCAGCCTGGCAGAGAGTCTGAGAGATGTGCTGCGGCTTCACGGATCTGTGGAAAAATTTGTTCTTACAATATTAAAGGCATCCCGGATATACCGGGAACCGGAGATGATCCGCATTCAGAATGTACTGGAACATCTGAAAAACCAGAAAGACATCGAGCGCCAGAAGTACAAAGGGGATAACCTGCTGGAAAGCGGGGAAGTGGAAGAAGCAATCCTCGTATATCAGGCAATTCTGAATCAGGAGAAGGACGAGACCGTGGATGACAGGTTCTACGGCAAGATCTATGCCGGGCTGGGGGCGGCATACGGAAGGCTGTTCCTCTATCAGGAGTCGGCAAGAATGTACGACAGGGCTTATCAGATATGCGGGGACGAGACGCTTCTGAAGCCTTATTTATATGCGTCCTACAAATATCTTTCTCTGGAAGAATATCATATTCTGATTACCAAGCACGAAGATTATATGCGGATTAACGCTGAAATGCGGCGGGAGATTGATGATGTGAAGAATGGACTGCTGGTTGAACCGGATGAGGAACTTCTGGAGAAATGGAAACGGCAGCATCGCAGGAGTCACAGTTGACAGAGGGAATACCCTGTGATAGAATACAACGGTACTTTACTATGGCACAGTGACTCATTGGTAGAGAAAAAAAGTGACACCGGAACTGCGGTGGTGGGAGGAGAAAATGAAAAGAAGAGTATTAAGCGCATTTTTATGCACAGTTCTTGCTGTTTCCATGCTGGCGGGATGCGGCTCCACGTCGGGCGGCGATTCTGAAAGCGATATGGAATACGTGAAAGACAAAGGGACCCTGATTGTAGGCATTACAAATTTTGAGCCTATGGATTATCAGGATGAAAATGGTGAATGGATTGGCTTTGACGCGGATATGGCAAGAGCATTCGGAGAAAGTCTTGGCGTGGACGTGGAATTTGTAGAAATCGACTGGGACAACAAGATTATGGAGCTGGACAGCAATACCATCGACTGTGTCTGGAACGGCATGACTCTGACGGAAGATGTAACCAGCGCGATGGAGTGTACAGACGCGTATCTTCAGAATGCGCAGGTGGTTGTTGTTCCGGGAGATGTGGCGGATCAGTATCAGGATGAAGAGAGTCTGGCAGATCTGACATTTGCCGTAGAGGCCGGCAGCGCAGGTGAAGATGAGGTTGAGGCAAGAGATCTTGCGTTTAACTCCGTAACGGCCCAGGCGGATGCTCTGATGGAAGTAGAGGCCGGAACTTCTGACGCGGCAGTAATCGACCTTCTGATGGCAGCAGCCATGATCGGCGAGGGAACCAGCTATTCGGATCTGACTTATACGATCAGCTTAAACAGTGAAGAGTACGGCGTCGGATTCCGTAAAGGATCCGATCTGGCTGAAGAACTGAATAAGTTCTTTACAGAGAGCTATGAAGATGGAAGCATCCAGAAATGCGCAGAGACATATGGCGTGCAGGCTGCCCTGATTGAGCAGTAAAGTGACGACGGAGATGTGAGATGAATTTTTCAGAACAGTTTCCAATTGTTTTTCAGGCATTGAACGAAGGGTTCCTGCAGACCCTGAAGCTTTTCTTTGTAACGCTTCTGGGAGCAGTGCCTCTGGGACTTATTATTTCCTTCGGATCAATGTCAAGATTTAAACCGTTAAGTTATCTTGTAAAAATCATTGTATGGATCATCAGAGGAACCCCTCTGATGATTCAGCTTTTGATTATCTTCTATTTCCCCGGAATTGTGTTTAAAAATAATATCTGGGGCGGCGACGAGACCGGCCGTTTTCTTGCGGCTTCTGTTGCCTTTATTTTCAATTATGCCTGCTATTTTTCCGAGATTTACCGGGGCGGCATCCAGGGTGTGCCTCACGGACAGGAGGAGGCAGGACTTGTGCTGGGCATGACAAAGAGCCAGATTTTTTTCAAGGTTACGCTTCTTCAGATGATCAAGCGTATTGTGCCCCCTATGTCCAACGAAATAATTACACTTGTGAAGGATACATCCCTGGCGCGGATTATCGCTCTTCAGGAGATTATATGGGCAGGACAGTCCTTCCTGAAAGGATCCCAGGGAATCGCGGGCGAGATCTGGCCGCTGTTCTTCACTGCTGTCTACTATCTGGTATTCAGCGGCATTCTGACTGTTCTTCTGGGACGGCTGGAAAAGAAACTGGAGTATTTCAGGTAGGAGGTGGTACATTATGGCAATTTTGGAAGTAAAGCACTTGAGAAAAAGCTTTGAACGCACAGAAGTGCTCAGTGATATCAGTTTTTCACTGGAAAAAGGGCAGGTGCTTTCGATTATCGGTTCTTCGGGAAGCGGGAAGACAACGCTCCTGCGCTGTCTGAATTTTCTGGAGAAACCTGATGGGGGAATTATACGGGTAAATGAGGAGACTTTATTTAATGCGGAGGATCCGAAGACGACTCAGGAGAGCGAAATCCGCAGGAAAAGACTGCATTTCGGACTTGTTTTCCAGTCTTTTAACCTGTTCCCCCAGTATACAGCTCTGGGAAATGTAATGCTGGCAAAGGAACTTCTGGCAAAGGAACAGCCGGATTACAAGGCCAGAAAAAAGGCGATTCACGCAGAGATTGAAGCGGAGGCAGAGAGACTGCTCAGACAGATGGGGCTTGCTGACCGGATGAGCAATTATCCGCATCAGCTTTCCGGAGGACAGTGCCAGCGTGTGGCGATTGCCCGCGCACTGGCTCTTAAGCCGGATATTCTCTGCTTTGACGAACCTACATCAGCACTTGATCCGGAGCTGACCGGCGAGGTGCTCAAGGTAATAAAAGGACTGGCGGATCAGGAGACAACCATGGTGATTGTTACCCATGAGATGGCTTTTGCCCGGGATGTATCCAGCCAGGTGATTTTTATGGACGGGGGCCGGATTCTTGAACAGGGAACTCCGGAACAGGTATTTGAACACCCGGAAGAAGAGAGGACAAAACAGTTTTTGTCCCGTTATACCCAAGGGTAAAAAGAGGCAGAGTGGATGTTGATTTTCCCTCTGCCTTATATTATAATCAAGTCTGCGAAACCGGCGCCTGCTGGGGAACAGAAGGCCGGTTCCGCAGATGATATTCTTGAATATACGGATGTGCCGGTTGGGGAATGCCCGGCAGATGTGCAGAAACGGGCGTGCGGCATGCAGAATTGATAAGGAGCGAATCTTACATGAGTGATTATGAAAAAGTTACCACCGGACTTGGCGAAGAATGCGGAGTGTTCGGCGCTTATGATACAGACGGCGGTGATGTTGCCCCATCGATTTACTACGGACTGTTTGCGCTGCAGCACAGGGGCCAGGAAAGCTGTGGGATTGCCGTTACGGATACCTTCGGACAGAGAAAGGTGATTTCGGAAAAGGGTCTTGGCCATGTTGACGATGTGTTTAACCGGGAAACCCTTTCAAAGCTGAAGGGAAATCTAGGAGTAGGCCATGTCCGTTATTCCACGGCCGGCGGAACCCGCGTGGAAAACGCGCAGCCTCTGGTAATCAATTATGTAAAGGGGACCCTTGCCATCGCGCACAACGGGAACCTGGTCAATGCAATTGAACTGCGCAGAGAACTGGAATACACGGGAGCTATCTTTCAGACAACCATTGACTCGGAAGTAATCGCATACCATATTGCCAGGGAACGGCTCAAGACCCATAAGGCCGAGCTGGCTGTAAAGCAGGCTATGCAGAAGATCAAAGGCGCTTATGCCCTTGTGGTGAACAGTCCCAGAAAAATGATCGGAGCAAGAGATCCGTTCGGTCTGAAACCGCTGTGCATCGGAAAAAAGGAAAATACGTATTTCCTTGCATCAGAGAGCTGTGCTATTGCCGCGGTAGACGCAGAGTTTATACGTGATGTCCGCCCCGGTGAAATTGTGACGATTACAAAGGACGGGATAGAGTCAGATATGAGTATGGCGGTTCCGGCAGATAAACAGGCCAGATGTATTTTTGAGTATATTTATTTTGCGCGTACAGACAGTGTGCTGGACGGGGTAAATGTATATCATTCCAGGATCCTTGCGGGAAAAGCACTCGCGGAATCCTATCCTGTGGATGCGGACCTGGTTGTCGGAGTGCCGGATTCCGGTCTGGTGGCAGCCAAGGGATATTCGGAACATTCCGGAATTCCCTATGGTATGGCGTTCCACAAAAACAGTTATGTGGGCCGGACATTTATCAAGCCCAGTCAGAGCGAACGTGTTTCCAGTGTAAAGATCAAACTGAACGTAATTCCTGAAGTCGTACGCGGAAAACGCATTGTTATGGTGGATGATTCCATTGTAAGAGGAACAACATGCGCGAATATTATAAAAATGCTTAAAGCCGCAGGGGCGAAGGAAGTACATGTCAGAATCAGTTCTCCACCGTTTCTGTATCCCTGCTATTTTGGAACGGACGTGCCTTCCAATGAGCAGCTGATCGCCCATTCGCATACGACGGAAGAAATCCGGAAAATGATCGGCGCGGATTCACTGGGATATATGGAGATTGAAAAACTGAAGAGCATGGCAGGCGGTTTAAAATACTGCGACGCATGTTTTACAGGAAACTACCCGATGCAGGTGCCCGGCAGGGACATCAGCCATGCGTTTGAGTAGATTACCCGGCAGAAAGGTATCATTCCTTTTGAACACGGGAACAGGATGTTACCACAGAAAATGTTAGCAGACAGAAGTTTAAGGAGGAAGAAATTATGTCAAACGACCGTTATGTCAGCCCGCTTTCCGAGCGCTATGCCAGCAAAGAAATGCAGTATATATTCTCTCCGGACAAAAAGTTCCGGACATGGAGAAAGCTGTGGATTGCTCTGGCAGAGACAGAGAAAGAGCTGGGGTTAAATATTACGGATGAGCAGATTGAGGAACTGAAGGCACATGCCGACGATATCAATTACGATGTGGCGAAAGAAAGAGAAAAAGTTGTGCGTCATGATGTAATGTCCCATGTGTATGCCTACGGCGTACAGTGCCCGAAAGCGAAGGGAATTATTCATCTGGGAGCTACATCCTGTTATGTGGGAGATAATACGGATATTATCCTGATGTCTGATGCTCTGAAGCTCGTAAGGAAAAAGCTGATAAATGTAATCGCGGAGCTGGCAGATTTCGCAGATAAGCAGAAAGCGCAGCCTACCCTTGCATTTACACATTTTCAGCCGGCCCAGCCGACTACGGTAGGAAAGAGAGCGACTCTCTGGATTCATGAATTTACAATGGATCTGGAGGATCTGGATTATGTGCTTGGCAGTCTGAAACTGCTTGGATCAAAAGGAACAACAGGAACGCAGGCAAGTTTCCTGGAGCTTTTTGACGGAGATCAGGAGACGATTGACAAGATTGATCCCATGATTGCGGAGAAGATGGGCTTTTCCGCATGCTATCCGGTGTCCGGACAGACTTACTCCAGAAAGGTGGACACAAGAGTACTGAACGTACTTGCGGGGATCGCCGCAAGCGCTCACAAGTTTTCAAATGATATTCGTCTCCTTCAGCATCTGAAGGAGGTTGAGGAACCTTTTGAAAAGAACCAGATCGGCTCTTCCGCAATGGCTTACAAGAGAAATCCCATGAGAAGCGAGAGGATTGCTTCCCTTTCGAGATACGTAATGATTGACGCGCTCAATCCGGCCATTACTTCTGCTTCACAGTGGTTTGAGAGAACTCTGGATGACTCTGCAAACAAGCGGCTGAGCATACCGGAAGGCTTCCTTGCTGTAGATGGAATACTGGATCTTTGCCTGAATGTAGTGGACGGCCTGGTTGTATATCCGAAAGTTATTGAAAAGAGACTGATGTCTGAACTTCCGTTTATGGCAACGGAAAATATTATGATGGATGCGGTAAAGGCCGGCGGAGACAGGCAGGAGCTGCATGAGAGAATTCGTGAGCTCTCTATGGAAGCCGGCAGAAATGTGAAGGAAAAAGGACTTGACAATAATCTTCTGGAACTGATTGCGCAGGATCCGGCCTTTAACCTGAGTTATGATGATCTGAAAAAGACAATGGATCCCTCGAAATATGTGGGACGCGCAAAGGAACAGGTGGAGAAGTATCTTCGGGATGTGATTTCTCCGCTTCTGGAAGAAAATAAGGACGTACTTGGGATCAGAGCGGAAATTCAGGTATAGAATTCCCGCTACGGACAGATGCTGTTATTAAAAATGCAAAGGAATGTTGCAAAGAATTGCGGCATTCCTTTTTCTCTGATACCTTATCTTCGGAATAGAACTGGTAATTTTTTCCATGTGGCGGCAACAGGACGGATTCGCTGATTCCGTTTCTGGAAAAAGAAAGGACAGGGATTGAGGTTATGGAATGGTGCGGAAAACTGTATGTGAATGGTAATCTGGAGAAATTTGTTCGCCGTTTCACGGAGTTTCTTGCAGCAGTTCTTCTGTTGTGTCTGCTCCTGGACGAAGTTGACGGAGCGGGAAATGCTGCGCTGCGGGACGAAACAGCTGAACCGGGAAGAACAAATGAAAATATTTATTATATCGATATTTCAGGAGCCGGGGCGGCAGAAATATGCGGAACAGGCTGTAAGACTGCGGCATTGCATATATATGCTGCCGGGACAGCGGATCTGTGTACTGTACTTTCCGGCCTGGCGGCAGGAGCTGCGGAAGAGCCGGAAACTGATCCGGCTGTAACTGATTCAGGACGTTTTACGGCAGCGGGGAAAGGAACAGAGGGGATTTCAGTTTCAGCTCCGGCAGACGGGAACAGAACATCAGAGAACAGCGCCGCTGAAATTCTTACCGCTCCGGAAACTTCTGTCAGTCTGAAAGAGGAAGCAGATAATATTGCTGTGGACGTTCCGGAAGAAATTCCGGAGGAGCTCCCTGCGGATCCGGAGGATATTCCGGCAGATCCTGCCGCGCCGTCTCCTTCCGGTCCTCAGGCAGGTACAGTAATAGAGGGATTTCTTGTAGATGAAAACGGGGTGGTCTGCGGTATTGCAGATCCGGGAACTGCGGTAAAAGAAAGCCGTCTTGTGCTTCCGGAGGAAGGCTGCACAGCGGTTGCGCCGGGCGCATTTCTGTCCGCGCCGGAGGGAATCCGTGAGGTGTATATTCCCGCCAATATTACAGATATCGCGGAAGGCGCGTTTGCAGGTCTTTCTCAGCTGGAGTGGTTCAATGCGGAATCTTCCGGAAGTTATGTGTCTGCCGACGGAGTCCTTTTCTCTGACGGAGGCACATGTCTGCTGGCATTCCCTCCTGCCAGAACAGGTATATACCGTGTGCCTTCCGGAGTGGTACGTTTTGCGGCGGATGCTTTTGCGGGAGCCTCGATCCATAAACTGGATGCAAGGGGATGTATGTTGGAAGAAGTGGGAAATGTTCCGGAAGAGATTGAAATATTGCAGAGGCTATAGGGAGAATCCCTGTTTTGTTTATTGAAGAATACTCCGACTTGTTTTATAATATTGAAGTATAAAATAAGGATGAACGGAAGCCGTCTGAATAAGGCGCGGCAAAGGGAAGGAGGGTTCTTTATGAGAGAGAACGGCATACTTCAGATATTGGAAAACAGCAGATATACGGTTGTTCTTACCGGGGCTGGGATGATGCTGGAGAGCGGATATCCTCTGTTAAGAGACGGAGAGGAGTCCTATGAGATTGAAAATAAATACGGGTATTCTTATGAGGAAATATTCAGCAGCGGATTCTATTCAGCCAGAAAGGAGCTTTTCTTCCGGCTATATAAAGAAGTTATGCTGAGTAAAGCGCATTCGACTCCTCCCGGGAAAGGATATATTTATCTGAAAAAACTTCAGGACTACGGCAAAGTCCAGTCCATAGTCACCCGCCGGATTGCAGGACTGGAAAAAAGAGCAGGATGCACCGGCGTGGTCGAAATGAAGGGTTCTATTATGGATAATACATGTCCGAACTGCGGCAGGCATTATTCGACAGAATATATTATGGCATCCAAAGGAGTTCCGCTGTGTGAACAGTGTCTTGTGGCGATCCGCCCTCAGGTCTGCCTGTTTGGCGAGATGGTCAATAACGCTCTTATGACAATGGCGGCAGAGGAAGTTTCCAGAGCCGAGGCTCTTATTGTTCTGGGAGCGAGCCTCCATTCCCCGCTGTGCAGCCAGCTGCTGCAGTATTATACGGGAACCAGCCTGATTCTTGTAACGGATTCGGAACATTATTCTGACCAGCAGGCAGATCAGATTGTCTATGGCAGATGTGATGAATTCCTTGAAAATCTTGTCTCGGAATACGAGTCCAGAACGAACCGATAATAAAAGTGAAATTGGAGAGAAGACATGAATAAGAAAGTTAGAACAAGATTTGCACCCAGTCCTACAGGACGGATGCATGTTGGAAATCTGCGTACAGCGCTCTATGCGTACCTGATTGCAAAACACGAGGGCGGTGATTTTGTACTGCGGATTGAAGATACAGACCAGGAGAGATACGTGGAAGAGGCTCTTGATATTATATACAGAACCATGGAAAAGACAGGCCTGATCCACGACGAGGGACCGGATAAAGACGGCGGCTACGGTCCTTATGTGCAGAGTGAAAGACAGGCACAGGGCATTTACCTCAAATATGCGAAGCAGCTTGTCGAGCAGGGAGATGCCTACTATTGTTTCTGCGATAAAGAAAGACTGGATTCTCTGAAGACAACTGTTTCCGAAGACGGAACGGATATTGTTGTATATGATAAGCACTGCCTGGGACTGAGCCGGGAAGAAGTGGAGGCGAATCTGGCCGCAGGCAGGCCGTGGGTAATCCGTCTCAATGTGCCCAACGAGGGTGAGACTACTTTCCATGATGAAATCTACGGAGATATTACCGTCCCCAACGCGGAACTGGACGATATGATCCTGATCAAATCCGACGGATTTCCGACTTACAATTTTGCAAATGTAGTAGACGATCACCTGATGGAGATTACTCACGTGGTCAGAGGAAATGAATATCTTTCCTCCGCGCCGAAGTATAACCGGCTTTACGAGGCATTCGGGTGGGAAATTCCGGTATACGTGCACTGTCCGCTGATTACGGATGAGAATCATAAAAAGCTGAGCAAGAGGAGCGGCCATTCTTCCTATGAGGATCTGATTGATCAGGGATTTGTATCCAGGGCTGTTGTCAATTACGTGGCTCTTCTGGGATGGTGCCCGGAGGACAACCGGGAGATATTCTCTCTGGAAGAGCTGGTAAAGGCTTTTGATTACCGGCACATGAGCAAGTCCCCGGCTGTGTTTGATACAGTGAAGCTGAAGTGGATGAACGGAGAATATTTAAAGGCGATGGATTTTGATGAGTTCTATGAACTGGCCGAGCCGTATATCCGCAAAGTAATCACCAGAAATTATGATCTGAGAAAGATTGCGGCTCTTGTAAAGACGAGAATTGAGATTTTCCCGGATATTGCGGAGCAGATCGACTTTTTCGAGGAACTGCCGGAGTATGACACAGCATTATATACACATAAAAAAATGAAAACAGATGCTCAGAAAGGTCTGGAGCTTCTTAAAGAGGTGCTTCCGGTGCTGGAGGCCCAGGAAGACTACAGCAATGATGCGCTTTTTGAGACGCTGAAAGCGTTTGCCGGAGAAAGAGGGTACAAAATCGGTTATGTTATGTGGCCGATACGGACCGCGGTGTCAGGAAAACAGAATACACCCGGCGGGGCAACAGAGATTATGGAAGTGCTTCAGAAAGAAGAATCTCTTAAGCGCATTCGCTCTGGAATCCGGAAGCTGAGCGAAGAGCAGAAGTAGCAGACAGGAAAGGAACGTATGAGTTTAAATAAGACACAGGCGAAGGCCGTCTCTCACAGAGACGGTCCCTGCCTGGTTCTGGCGGGGCCGGGATCAGGAAAGACGCTTACGATTGTAAACAGAATTAAATATCTGATTGAAAAATGCAGTGTAAGACCAGAAGAAATTCTGGTCGTTACTTTTACCCGTTTTGCAGCCCAGGAAATGAAAAACAGGCTCTGTTCTCTGATGGGCAGAAAAAACATTCCGGTTACAGCCGGAACATTTCACGGGATTTTTTATGGCATTCTGAGATGCACTTACCGGATGAGCGGGCAGAATATCCTTTCAGAAGAGGAAAAATATCAGCTGCTGCGGGAAGCAGCAGGCAGACAGGAGCTGGAAACGTTCGACGAAGAGGATTTTATCTCAGATATTGCTGCAGAGATCGGAAAAATAAAAAATAACCGTCTGGATCTGGAGGAATATGTATCGGCAAAATGCAGCGCAGAGACATTCCGGGAAATTTACCGACAGTACGAGGAAGAGAGAAAGAAAAGAAGAAAAATCGATTTTGACGATATGCTGGTGCTCTGCTGTGAACTGCTGTCCTCCAGGCCGGAAGTGCTCGCGGGATGGCAGAGAAAATTCCGCTATATTCTGATCGATGAATTCCAGGATATCAACCGGATTCAGTATGATGTGATCCGTCTGCTTGCACTGCCGGAGAACAATCTTTTTGTCGTTGGAGATGATGATCAGGCAATCTACGGGTTCCGCGGAGCAGACAGCGAGCTGATGTTTCAGTTCCTCAAAGACTACCCGGAGGCAAAGCAGCTTCTCCTGGGAACAAATTATCGTTCCACGGAATATATCGTCCGCAATTCTCTTCGGGTGATCCGGCATAATGAGAGAAGGTTTGATAAACAGCTGGAGGCATACCGGAAAGGAGGAGCCTGCCTTCATGTGCAGGAACTTGCCGATCCGGCGGAAGAAGCGGAGTACATTCTGGACGAGATAGAAAAATGTATGGCGGACGGAGTGCGGCCGGAAGATATAGCTGTTCTTTTCCGGATTCATACGGATGCAGGACCGGTGGCTGAAGCTCTCGTTGACCGGAAGATTCCTTTTCATATGAGAGAGCAGCTGCCTAATATTTATAATCATTTTATAGCCAGAGATATTCAGGCATATTTTCGTTTCGCTATGGGGGAGCGAAGAAAACAGGATTTTCTCCAGGTAATGAACCGGCCTAAGCGCTATATCGGAAGGGACAGTCTGTCAGGGAGCGAAGTGTCTTTTGAGGATATCCGGAAACATTACTGCGACAAAGAGTGGATGCTGGATCGGATTGATCAGTTTGAATGGGATGTGAAAATGCTGGCGAAAATGGCTCCCTATGCGGCAGTCCAGTATCTGAGAAAACGCATCGGATACGACGATTACCTGAGAGATTATGCGTTTTCCCATAATATTGAGAGAACGAATCTGACAGAGGTGATTCAGGAGATTGCAGAAGCAGCCAGACCATACAGGACGTTGGATGAGTGGTTCCGGCATGTGGAAGAATATACAGGCATCCTTCAGGAAAAAGAGAAGAAGAAGGAAAAAAATCCGGAAGGGGTGCGTCTTATGACAATTCACGCCGCCAAAGGACTGGAGTTCCATACCGTATTTATCCTGGATGCCAACGAGGGAAAAATCCCCTATAAAAAAGCCAGAACAGATGCACAGACGGAAGAAGAAAGAAGGCTTTTTTATGTGGCCATGACGCGGGCAAAAGAAAAACTGACAGTCTGCTATGTGAAAACAAAAAGCGGAAAAGAGACAGCTCCTTCCCGCTTTGTAGATGAATTACTGGATGTCGTCTAAATCAATATCTCCGAAATCCTGTTCCTCCATCCATTCATTGAAAGTCTCGGAAACACGGTCAAATTCCGCATCGTCTTCAATGTTTTCGAGATCCGGTTCCGCGTCTTCGCCGTTGTTGATAAAACGGTACAGGTATACCTGGCCGTCGTCACTGTTCCCGTCTTCGTTGAGAGGGAGAAGGGCGATATATTCCCGGCCCTCTGTCTCAAATATGGTGAGGACAGCGCACTCCAGTTCCTCATCATTGTCAAGTGTCAGTGTTACAGTGAGTGTTTCGTTTTCATTCATATGTTTTCTCCTTCTGCATCTGCTGCCTTCCAGGCCGTACAGAGCTTATTCTGTATACAGGGTATCAAAAAGAAGGGAAAAAAGCAAGATGCACTCTCTATTGACATTCATCTGAAACAAGGTAGAATGAAAGAGTGGATGTTTATATCCGTGAATTGAGCAGAAGAGGTAAATGACAAATGAAAAAAAGAATTTCGGCTGTTTTCCTGACAGCTGTTCTGACAGCTGCCCTGCTGGCAGGCTGCAAGCAGAATGTGGGCTCGCCGGAGGATAATGCAGTAATGGATGATCAGGAAAATACAGAAGGAGATACAGAAGAAACAGAGCATGTGCTGGGATTCAGCTGCAGCGATCTGTCCAATCCTTTTTATACTGTTTTAGAGGAGGCGCTCAAGTCTTCCCTGGAGGAGGAGGGGATCCGTCTTATTGTACAGGATGCCCGGTCTGATGTTGATACTCAGATTCATCAGGTGGATGAACTGATTCAGCAGAACGTGGAGGCGGTTTTCTTATGTCCGGCAGAATGGGAGAAGATTACCCCGGCGCTGGAAGCGCTCAATGATGCCGGAATACCGGTGATTAATCTTGATACAGAAGTTAAGGAAACTGACCTTGTAAAAGCGTTTATAGGTTCCGATAACCGCAATGCCGGATATGTGTGCGGAGAGGATCTTGTTTCCCGTATGCCGGAGGGGGGAAGAATTATTATTATTGAAAATTCCGGCATTAATTCCATCAATGAACGCATAACCGGTTTTGAGGAGGCAATTTTAGACGGAGGCTTCGAGGTTGTATGCCGCATTGACGCAGGCAGCGTGAATATCGGAGATACGCTGCGTACGCTTCTGGAAGAGGAGCAGATCAATGCTGTTATGTGCGGCAATGATGTGATGGCTCTTCAGGTGCTTGAAGTGCTTGAAGAGGCAGCAGATAAGGAGATTCTTGTATACAGTGTGGACGGCTCGCCGGATACGAAAAGCGCGCTTCTGGATCCGGACAGCCCTATGACGGGGATCGGCGCCCAGTCTCCGATTACGCTGGGGAAAACCGCTGCAAAGACCGCTGTAGCTATACTGAACCGGGACAGATACGAAAAAGAAACCTATGTGGAGACATTTTTTATCAACAGGGAAAATGTTGATATGTATGGAACGGATGGCTGGCAGTAGAAAGGAATGAAATATGGAAAAAGTGAAAGGAAGTCCGCAGCCTTTCGGGGCGGTTGTAGAGAGCAGCAGAATTAATTTTGCAGTGCAGGTGCCTGCCGGGAAGAGCTGTGAACTTTTGCTGTATAAAGCAGGAGAAGATTCTCCGGAATACAGCTTTGCGATGCCGGAAGAAGAAGGAATAGGTGAAGTGAGGTTCCTCGCCATTGAGAATATCCGCGCATCAAAGTATGAATATAACTTCAGGATCGGGGGCCGGGTCTGCGTGGATCCTTATGTAAAGGAGGTCGCAGGGAGAGAAAATTTCGGCAGCCCCAGAGATGTACAGAAACATCAGGTGAGGGGAAAACTTGTATCCCGCGAATACGACTGGGAAGGAGACGAAAGACTTCATATTCCCTGGCATCAGGTCACGGCATATACCTTCCATGTGCGGGGATTTACAAAACACAGTTCCTCCCGGGTGCCTCATAAAGGAACTTACAGGGGGGTAATCGAAAAACTTCCATATCTGAAAGATCTGGGGATCAACCAGATCCAGTGTATGCCGGTTTATGAATTTGATGAGTGTACAGGAAAAAAGATTAATTACTGGGGATACGGA
>DXIU01000078.1 GCA_019112765.1 Candidatus Mediterraneibacter norwichensis
AGGAAATTCGGTCATCAGGGCCTTAAAAGTGAATAAGTTCGGAAGAAAAACCAGTGTTGTGGATAACTTATTTTTTCTTAGAAATTCATTGGCATATGGCAGGCAAATATATTTTTACCGTTTAAAACTGAGTACACCTGAAACAGGTTGACATCACCCTGTGCCAATGGTATCATTTCCTTATATAGAAACGTGGATAGAGGTTGCATTTTTTATGAGTAGGATGAAGGATGTATCAGGAACAGATGAATTCATCTGAAAGGAAAGGATGCCGAAAGGAGGAGGGGCCTGAACCCTTGTTCTTGGGCATGGCGTGAAAAATGCCATGACTGTCATCGCAGGGTGGAGAGCTATCTGAATATATACAGCTTCGCAGAGAGAGGTATATTGGAGACGGCGCATCTTGCCGTTTCTTTTATTGTTCACCAGAGCGCTTAGGAGACTCCGAAAGCGCTCACCATTTAAGGAGGAGAAAAGAATGGCAATTTTTAAAGGCGCAGGTGTGGCGATTGTTACACCCATGAAAGAAAATCTGGAAATCAACTATGACAAACTGGATGAAATGCTGGAAGAGCAGATCGCGGGAGGCACAGACGCAATTATCATCTGCGGCACCACCGGCGAATCAGCAACTATGACAGAGGAGGAACACAGCGAAGCGATCCGTTTCACAGTAGAGCGTGTAAAACACAGAATCCCGGTCATTGCCGGAACCGGCTCCAACAGCACCGCAACAGCGGTCCAGCTTTCAAAGGGAGCTATGGAAGACGGCGCGGACGCGCTGCTTCTGGTGACCCCGTATTACAATAAGGCTACCCAGAACGGACTCATAGCACACTATACAAAAATCTGCACAGAAGCGCCGCTTCCGGCAATTCTTTACAACGTGCCAAGCCGTACAGGATGTTCCATTCAGCCGAAGACTCTGGCACATCTTGTAAAAAATGTAGACTCTATCGTAGGCGTGAAAGAAGCGTCCGGCAATATCGGAAATGTAGCGGAGATCATGCACCTGTGCGACGGAAACATTGATCTGTATTCCGGAAACGACGATCAGGTCGTACCCCTTCTCTCCCTGGGCGGAATAGGAGTTATCTCTGTTCTGTCCAACGTGGCTCCGAAATATGTCCACGACATGGTTATGAAATATCTGGACGGGGACGTAAAAGGAAGCGCGAAGATGCAGCTTGACGCAATTGACCTGTGCAGCGCCCTTTTCTGCGAAGTAAACCCGATCCCGGTAAAGGCCGCCCTCAATATGATGGGCAAAAACGTCGGATCCCTCCGCGCTCCGCTGACAGAGATGGAAGACGCGCACAAAGAAGTCCTTCGCCAGGCGATGCAAGATTTCGGACTGCTGTAGGAATACCGATGAAGATTTCTTCTGCAAACAGTCCGTGCAGGATTGATAAAACAGATTCATAGAAAGTCCGGACAGCAAAGCACAGAGGCTTTGCTGTCCGGACTTTCTCTTTCCATATTCCGCTTCTCAGGAACGCTTTTTTCCGTAGAACACAAGTCCTACCACACCCGGTCCGGCATGGGTTCCGATACTGGGGCTCACATCATTGATCACAACATTTGTAAATCCAAGATTCTTTACCATTTCCGCCACACTCTGCGCCTCATCCAGGCAGTCCCCGTGAAGCACGGCAACCATACGGTCTTTTCCGTAAGCATCCGGATCAAGGGCGTCCTCCATTCTGGACACCAGCGTTTTCAGGGACTTCTTTCTTCCTCTTACCGTACCGTCCGCTTTCAGTTCCCCTGCCGCCGTCACAGTCAGAATTGGCTTAATATTTACCAGGCTTCCCACTACTGCCGTGGTCTTCGATACTCTGCCGCCTCTCTGCAGATGATTCAGATCATTTACCGTAAAGGACACATTCACGTGATCCCGCTCTTCTGTCAGAATATCATAAACTTCTTCCATGGACTTTCCGGATTTCCACAATTCCACTGCCCGGTAAACAGACACTCCCTCGCCAAGGGATGCGTTGAGAGAGTCAAACACGACAATCTTCCGGTCCGGATACTCCTCCGTCAGCTCGTTTGCCGTCATCACCACATTATTGCAGCTTCCGCTTAAAGCGCTGGAAAAAGCGATATGCAGAATATCCTTCCCTTCTTTTAACAGCTTTTCAAATCTTTCCCGGATAACCTCCGGATTATTTGCCATTGATTTCGGCAGTTCGCCTTTGCGCATGGTCTCATAGAACTCATGGGGCTCCATATTGAGCTGATCGCCGTAAACTGTATCCCCGAACGCATAATACTGGGGTATGATCGTCAGATTGTTCTCCTTTATAAATGCCGGAAGCACATCTGAATTGGAATCTGTTGTAATTACATAATCGGACATAACTTTTCCTCCTGCTCGTATTTATTTTCCGTATTCCGTTACGACCAATTATAGCATAAAACGGAAAGGATCGGGGAAAAAAGTCCGGCTCCTGACGGCGCCGGATTCATTTATTCCGACAGCGCGTCCAGCCACTGACAGGTCTCTTCCGGATCCCTGCTGTTCGCAAATACCGTCATATTATCCAGGCGGATCTCCAGTAACGGAGTGCAGTCATTGTACAGGAACATCATACATTTTCCCGTTTCTTTTCCTCGGAAATATCCGATGTTCACTTTTTCCGTACTTCCTCCGTTAGTTCGTCCGAACCGTTCGTCGGGCAGCTCGTCAATCAGCTCTGCCGACTGAATATCCTCCCTGCTGAATTCACATTCATACCCCGCCGCCTCAAACCGGTACATGCCGTCATCCTCACGGAAAGTTACTTCTACATTTTCAAAAGCTGCCAGAAGCGCGCCCACCCAGATTACTATTCCAGCCACAGCTGCCGCCAGGACTCCCAGTATGACTTTCACCACCGGCCGCCCGAAATTAAAGGAATAATTCATACTGTTAAACCGGTCCTGAACAAGAATGTGACGATCATCCGGATTGTTATACCACCCGTATTTCCAGTATACATCATCATCCACATAGCAGGGAGCCTGATCCGCGCTCAGAATATCGATCCGCACCACCCGCATGCTCGCCGCGTCCACCCATCCACGCTGAAGTTTCAGACGGTACATCTGTCGATGCGGAACAATAATCAGCCCGTAAAGCACTGCCACATATTCTGCCAGCCATACGGACCATACAATAATAAACAGGGTAAAATTATAAAAGCACAGGAAACAGATAAGCACACTCAGCAGCAGATTGATCTGATGAAAACGATTCCAATGCTTCTGAATCTTTCCGCAGATTTTTTTCACTTCCGGATCCTCCACGGCATGAGCCGGAATATGAACCCCCATTACCATCCCTTCTCTGTACTCTCCCTGCTTCCCGTAAGAAAACCAGCAGATCGGTACAATGATCAGGTCACAGATCAGAAAAATAAAAAACAAAGCTATGTCCATATCTACGCCTCGCTTTCCACCGGATGCATGCTCATAAACATATCTCTCTATATCCGCATAGCTCCGGACATGATACAAGCCCCTGCGGCTCCTGCTGCCATTACTTCCGCAATCTGTTCCTCTGTATGAATCCCTCCTATGGCATAAACCGGAAGATCTGCCGTTCTGCATACTTCCTGAAGAAAAGAAAGTCCTCTGGGCGGAAGACCTTTTTTGCAGTCCGTTGTATATACGTGTCCAGCCGTCAGATAGGATGCCCCCAGCGCGGCAGCCTCCCGGGCCTCCTCCACGGAGTGAACAGAAGTTCCTACCGCTTCAAAAGATTTCAGAACCGGGTCCGGACCGGCTTTCTTTAAAAGAGGGAGCGGCAGATGGACCGCTTTTGCTCCCATTTCAAACGCCTTATGAACAAAGCTGTGATAAATGCACGGGACCTGATACTTCCGGCAGATCTCATACACACTTCCGGCCAGACGCCCATACTCTTCTTCCGTCAGATCTTTTTCTCTGACAAGCAAAGCCCGGGGATGCCTGGAGCAGATCCGTTCAATCTGTTCCAGATACGGCCGGGCTGACAGCCGGCGGTCTGTCACCGCAATGATATGTCTCCACGTACTTTCTTTCATCACACTGCTCCCTTTATACGTAAATATAATCTGCCATTACCGGCTGGAGATGGTGCTCCGCAAGAGCATGGTAAACCTCGTCTACCGTACGGCCGTCTGAAATTTCAAACTGCTCGTCACCTTTATCCTGTACTTCTTCCCCGTGCTCGCCGATTCCCGTGCTGACTCCGGCAGAAATCTTGGTCGCCGCGATCTGGACCAGATTGTCCCGGACTCTCGCGCATTCCCGGCTGGAAATCGTAATGCTGGCAAAGGGCATAAAGAGACGGTAGGCACAGACAACCTGCAGAAGCTGGGCTTCATGTACATCCATAGGATTGATCTTGTCATTGTTGATAATCGGACGAAGTCTGGGACAGGAAAACGCAATCTCCGCATGGGGATATTTCTTCTGCAGAAGATACGCGTGCATTCCGGTAGCAAACGCATCCTTGCGGAAATCGTCCAGACCCAGAAGCGCCGCCAGGCCCACGCCTCTCATGCCGCCCATAAGTGCTCTCTCCTGAGCGTGGAACCGATAAGGAAACACCCGCTTATGTCCGGCCAGATGAAGAGTTTCATATTTGTCCGGGTTATAGGTCTCCTGGAAAACCGTTACATAATCCGCTCCGCATTTGTGAAGATAAGCGTATTCATCCGAATTCATGGGATATACTTCCAGACCGATGACACGGAAATATTCCCGGGCAATTTTTACAGCCTCCCCGATATATTCCACTGTAGATTTCTTCCGGCTTTCTCCCGTCAGAATCAGAACCTCCTGCAGCCCCGTCTTTGCAATCGCCGCGAATTCCCTCCTGATTTCCTCAGTATTAAGCTGGGCCCTGCGGATATGGTTGTGGCAGTTAAACCCACAGTAAATACAGTAGTTCTCGCAGTAATTCGCAATATATACGGGAGTAAACATGCTGACTGAATTGCCGAAATATTTCTGTGTCTCTGCCTGGGCCTGCTGCGCGATTTCTTCCAGAAACGGCAGCGCCGCCGGGGAAAGCAGGGCCTGGAAATCCCGCAGAGACTTCCGTTCCTGCCTGAGCGCGTGTCTCACGTCATCCGCCGTAAATGCGTCATAGTCATACGCCGCAGTCTCTGCAAGAACCTGATCCAGCATCTCAGAACCGATATTTTCCATATCCGGCAGATAGGCCATGTGGTCTGTCCGGTTCTCTTTCTGATGCTCCCGGATCTCGTCATTTAAAATACTCTCATTGATATGCTGATCTGTACTCATTTTCTGTTTCCCCCTAATCTCTCAGATATCCTGTCAGCGGAGAAGACGCGCTTCCGCCTCTTGCCCTTGTCTGTCCCAGACCCGCAAGGTATGCTGTACGTCCTGCCTGAACTGCCTGTCCCATGGCGCCTGCCATGGCTTTTACATCTCCGGATGAGGCGATTGCCGTATTGGCCATTACGGCTGCCGCTCCCATCTCCATGGCTTCGCACGCCTGAGACGGTCTTCCGATTCCCGCATCTACAATGATCGGCAGATCAATCTCATCTATCAGAATCTGAATGAATTCTTTTGTACACAGTCCTTTATTGGAACCAATCGGCGCGCCCAGAGGCATAATACATGCGGCTCCCGCATCTGCCATATCTCTTGCCATATTCAGATCCGGATACATGTAAGGCATTACTACAAAGCCCTCTTTTGCCAGAATCTCCGTTGCTTTGATCGTCTCGTAATTATCCGGAAGGAGATAACGGGTATCCCGCATAATCTCAATTTTGATAAATTCACTTCCGCACACTTCTCTGGCCAGTCGCGCGATCCGCACTGCCTCTTCCGCATTTCTGGCTCCGGATGTATTCGGAAGAATCGTTACATTTTCAGGGATATAGTCCAGAATATTTGCCAGCCCGCCTTCATTCGCGCGGCGAAGCGCCATGGTAACAATCTGGGCGCCGGCGTTTTCAACAGCCGCCTGTATCAGCTCCAGGGAATATTTCCCGGATCCCAGAATAAATCTGGATGTAAATTCATGGTTTCCTAATTTCCAGGTATCTTTTTCTGTCTTCATGTTTGTCTCCTTTTTGCTTATCTTTTTCCTTTTCTTTTAATCATTTTCCAATATCAGGCTTACAATCATATTTGCCTGATGAGCCGCGCAGAGCGCCGCCCGGGCCGCGGTCAGACAGATGCCTTTTTCCGCATCGGAAGTCTCATCTCCGCAGAGGTAAAAATGATCCGTCACCTTCCTTGTACGGATCCGGTTGCTGTCTCCGAAACCGGCCATGCCGCTGGCAGCTACCAGATATTTTTCCGGGAAGTGTTCCAGAACCCCATTGACCAGCATGGCCTTGTTCTCCGCCTTGTCAAAAGCCTCGCAGATATACCGGTCTTCTGCCAGAAGTCTCCTGATATTTCCTTCCTCCACTTTTACACAGTCTGTACGTATCTCCAGATAGGGATTGATCTGCAGCAGATTCTCTTTCAGCGCCTCTGTCTTCTCCATCCCGATCTGATGAATGAAATACTGCTGGCGGTTCAGATTTGTAATATCCACCCGGTCAAAATCAATCAGATGCAGATATCCGATGCCTGTCCGGGCAAGACTGAACGCAATATTGGAGCCCAGTCCTCCCAGACCGGCAATGGCTGCTCCTGACCGGGCCAGAATTTCCTGTGTCTTCCGGCCGTGCCTTTCTGCCAGTGCTTCCTTCATTTCCTCTCTCGTAACCATATTTCAGCCTCCTCCTACGAAACTGACCACTTCCAGACTGTCGCCGTCTTTTATCACAGTACTCTCATAGGCGCTCTTCGGAACAATCTGTCCGTTTCTTTCCACGGCGATCCGGTTTGTCCGGTATCCTTTTGCACTGACATATTCCATAACTGTCATTTCATCAGAATATGCCTCTTCTGTTCCATTTACACGTATCACGATATCCTGCCTCCCTTCCCGGCCGGACGTAAAAGCAGTACAGAGTACTCCTGAGAGTACTCCTGAAAACAAAAAAGAGGTTCACGAAAGAATACACCCGCGGTGGTGCACCCCTTCATGAACCTCTGGTTCACTCTATGTCCGGCAATATTTCTTTTTTTCATATTCTCTGCGACAGCCGCATCACATCAGAATTTCTCAAATCAGTCATCAGCTGTCTCTGCAAACAAAAAAGCGGGAAATGGATACGCCATTTCCCGCAGTCCTGCGATATGATCCCTACGTTGGCATTATCCAAATCAGGTTTCGGGTCGAAGTTTTTAACTTCCTCTCAGCCTGTCTACAAGCTCCCCGTTTTTTAATTTACAGTTTTAAAGTTGTTACACTTTAAAAGCAGGGGATGAGAGAATCGAACTCCCACCAAAGGTTTTGGAGACCCCTATCATACCATTTGACCAATCCCCTGTATGGACATTGCTCTCTGCAAGTCACTTGTATAGTATACTTTGCTGTGCGGAATTTGTCAACAACTTTTGAAAGAAATTTGAATTTGTGGGTGGAGAAAACTTCCGCCGGGGAGTCCGGGTATGGTGCCGGAGAGCACGCTTTCGCTCGGATCGCGGCGCAGCGGTACATAAGAGCGCAAAGGACGCGCTCTAAGTGCCGGCGCCGCTTTACG
>DXIU01000079.1 GCA_019112765.1 Candidatus Mediterraneibacter norwichensis
AGGAAATTCGGTCATCAGGGCCTTAAAAGTGAATAAGTTCGGAAGAAAAACCAGTGTTGTGGATAACTTATTTTTTCTTAGAAATTCATTGGCATATGGCAGGCAAATATATTTTTACCGTTTAAAACTGAAAGGGACATGCCACTATTGACTTCTTCTGCTTCCATCAGTAAAATAAAATAGATATGTCTAAATTTTGCAGAAGGAGTCTTGATATGGAACAGTTAAAAATACCGGATGGCTACTCTTCTCCTCTGACTATCCGCGAGACTGAAGTCGCCATCAAAGAAGTAAAAGATCATTTTGAACGTGCACTGGCTAAAGCGCTGCATCTGACACGTGTATCTGCTCCGCTTTTTGTCCGCCCGGAATCCGGAATGAACGACAATCTGAACGGCGTTGAGCGCCCGGTTTCTTTTGGAATCAAAGAGCAGAATGATGCCGTTGCAGAGATTGTTCATTCGCTTGCCAAATGGAAACGATATGCTCTGAAAAATTATGGATTTCACTCAGGAGAAGGCCTGTATACAGATATGAGTGCAATCCGCAGAGATGAGGATACCGACAATGTTCATTCCCTGTATGTCGATCAGTGGGACTGGGAAAAAATCATATCAAAAGAAGAACGCAATATGGAAACGCTTCAGTATACTGTAAGGAAAGTATACAGTGCGCTGAAAGATACTGAAGATTTTATTTCACGCAGGTACAATTATATTGAGCCGCTTCTTCCGGATGATATTTTCTTCATATCCTCCCAGGAGCTGGAGGATATGTATCCTGACTGCCCTCCAAAAGAGAGGGAAAACCGGATTGCCAGAGAAAAAGGCGCGGTATTTATTTCACAGATCGGAAAAACCCTTGCTTCCGGACAGAGACACGACGGCCGGGCGCCGGATTATGACGACTGGGAATTAAACGGTGATATTATTGTATACTATCCGGTTCTGGATATGGCTTTTGAAATTTCTTCCATGGGTATCCGTGTTGATGAAAATTCACTCAGAAGTCAGTTAAAAGAAGCCGGATGCGAAGAGCGGGCTGAACTGCCTTTCCAGAAATCACTTCTGAATGGTGAGCTTCCCTATACTGTAGGCGGCGGAATAGGCCAGTCCCGGATCTGCATGTATTATCTCAGGAAGGCCCATATCGGCGAGGTACAGTCTTCCCTGTGGCCGGATCATGTAGTGGAAAACGCACTGGCAAAAGGTATACATCTGCTTTGATTTTCCGGCATGCATATTTGAACTGCTTCCGGCAGAACTTTACATACCGGATGTAATATCAATAACCATTTTTGCAAAAATATAATGTAAAAGCAGAACAGCTTCCTTTTATCCGAAGGACTGTTCTGCTTTTTTATCATCTGCATTATCTGGCATTCTCCAGGTATTCATCCTGATTATTCTTTCCGGATTATGATCCGGCAGCACTCACTTCTCCAGCAGAAGCACTGCTGCCTGGCAGCTCTCCAGGCTGATTTTTCCTTTTTCCGGAATACTGTTTTCAATCTCCTTTTCTTTTCCGATATTTGACAGGAGGACCCGGGCAGAACTACATTCAAGCGGAATCTCGCACGTACTTTCCCCATAATTGGCAGCAACCAGAATATTCTGTCCGCTTTCCTCTGAAATCCTGTGATATGCAAAAATGCTATCAGAATCCTCATATTCCGGAATAAATTTTCCATAGGTCAGAACCTCTTTGAACTGAGGAGATTTTTTTAATGCAATCAGTTTCTTATAATAGGAAAGGACAGAATCCTTACGTCTTTCCTGCTCTGCCACATTGATCTTTTTATAGTCCGGATTCACAGCAAGCCATGGCGTTCCTGAAGTAAAGCCCGCATTTTTCTCACTGCTCCACTGCATAGGAGTCCGGGCATTATCACGGCTGTTCTCATAACAGCATTCCAGGGCCTGTTCCCTGGTGCATCCTGCCTGAAGTGCCTCGCGATACTGATCTTTTGTACTGATATCATCATACTCGAAAATATCCCCGCGTCTGCAGTTTGTCATGCCGATCTCCTGTCCCTGATAGATAAACGGGATTCCATACAGGAACAGAAAAGTTGTAGCGAGCATCTTTGCTCCCGTCTCATTATGAGCATATTCCGGCAGGAAACGACTGGCACCTCTCGGCTCATCATGATTTTCAATAATATTAGCCTTTAATCCTATTCCCCATGTTTCCTTCTGAGAGGCAAAGATCACATCTCTCCACTCTTTGAAGACAAGAGGTCTTGAATCATACCAGCCATGTCCGCCCTGCATAAGTTCATGTGCGCTGAAATCAAACATAGATGAAAAATGACCGTCATCTCCGATAAACTGAGCCAGTTCATCTTTCTTCATATTAAATACTTCTGCAACAGTAAAGGCATCATATTTTCCATATGTATGTTTTTTCATATCCTCAAAGTATTCTCCGACTCCCTGTACTTCCTCGACCATCTTTACGCAGGAGGCAAGCCCGTCCGGTCCGTCAGGTTCAAATGACGGGAAACTCAGATCTTTCTTAATATTGATAATTGCATCTATTCGAAACCCTGCCAGGCCTTTGTCCAGCCACCAGTTCATCATTTTATAGATTTCAGCCCGCAATCCGGGATTTTCCCAGTTCAGATCCGGCTGTTCCTTCGCAAACATATGGAGATAGTATTTATCCGTTCCCGGCACCTTCTCCCAGGCGCTTCCGCCGAAATATGAACGATAGTTGCTCGGCTCTTTACCGTCTCTTCCCTTTACAAAATGAAAATACTGTGCATATTTCCCTTCCGGATCTGCCAGTGCCTTCTGAAACCATTCATGCTTATCAGAGCAGTGATTTACAACCAGATCCATAAGAATATACATATCCCGCTTCTTCGCCTCAGCAAGAAGCTCGTCGAACTCTTCCATTGTTCCGAACTCTTCCGCAATTTTATAGTAATCGGATATATCATATCCCTGATCCACAAAAGGCGACTGATAGATCGGAGAAAGCCAGATAATGTCAACTCCCAGGTCCTTCAGATAATCCAGCTTCGAAATGATTCCCCTCAGATCTCCAACCCCATCGCCATCCGAATCCAGAAAACTTTTCGGGTAAATCTGATATGCAACCTTGTCATGCCACCATTTTCTTTTCATTGTCATCCGCTCCTTATTGTCATTTTTGTATGATGCTGTTATTATATAGCTGTATAAATGAAAAATCTTGTACAATATTTTCATATTTATTGCACAATTCTGCCAGGGGTCAGACCCCTTTCCGAAAGGGTCCGTCCCCTTTGGGCGAAATTATCAGAAAGGAGCCAAAATGGTACACAATTCTTCTCTCTCTCTTGAACAAAAAGAGCAGACCCGGCACGGTGAGCATATGTTTCCTCTGAAAAAATATATCACGACGCTGACCGATCTCTATCCTTCTGTTTCTCCTCACTGGCATGACGAGGCTGAACTGACTTTAATTACTAATGGCAGCTGTACTTATCAGGTGCAGCTGGATACATACGAAGTTGAAGAAGGAGATCTGCTTTTTGTGTCTCCTGCGGTTCTTCATTCAATTATTGCTTCTTCAAGGGATGGAATGCGTTCGGAAACCTACGTGTTTCATATGAACTTTCTTGGTGCAAATTCTGCGGATATCTGTGCGGTTAAATATCTGACTCCTGTGACAAACCAGAGTCTGATTCTGCCCTGTCTGATCAGAAAGGGCCACCCGGCATACGGAGATATTCTTGATCTCTTCCGGAAGATCAGCAATACTTATGATAATATATCTCCAGGTTATGAACTGCTTCTGCGCGCCCTCCTGCTTCAGGTAATCGTCGCTCTCCTGCCTTACAGCAACGAACAGGTTGTACATTCTCCGCTCGAAACAGAACATACATTTAAATTAAAACTGGTGCTGGAATATATCGGCGAACACTATGCCGAAGAACTTACAATTCCACAGCTTGCCCGGATCTGCTATTTCAGTGAATATCACTTTATGCGCTTTTTCAAAAAGTATACCGGCACTTCCTGTCTGGAATATATTAAAAATCTTCGCCTGGAAAAGGCTGCAGAACAGTTTGCTCAGGGAGCGCAGTCTGTCCTGGACACTGCACTGTCTGTGGGATTTTCGAATTTATCCTATTTTTACAGGGAATTTAAGAAGAAATATGGGATGACTCCCAGAAAATTTATAGAAAACATACCTTCCGGAGCCTTTCAGGCTCCGTACCGGTATCAGTAATACATGAAATATTTTTACGCTGTTTCCCCGGGGCCGCGGAAAAATCTGCTTTTAATATCAAACCCATGATTCATTGGCCCGCTCCCTTTTCCCAGATCCAGCATTGCTGCGAGAGCCCCGGAGATATATTCTTTTGCTCTTTCTACGGCTTCTTCCAGCGCAAAGCCCTTCGCCAGATTGGACGCAATGGCACTGGACAGGGTACATCCGGTTCCATGAGTATTCGGATTGGGGATGCGCTGACCACAGAACCATTTTCCCCGGCCACTCTGGAACAGATAATCGTTAGCATCATTCAGATTATGTCCGCCTTTTAGCAGGACAGCGCATCCATACTCTTTGCTGATCTGTTCCGCTGCTGTCTCCATTTCCTCTCTGGAAGTAATTTTCCTGCCGGAAAGAACCTCAGCCTCGGGTATATTCGGAGTAAGCACATCAGCTGCCGGCAGCAGCTTCATTCTGAGTTCTTCCACAGCATCCTCACTGATCAGTCTGGCACCGCTGGTTGCCACCATAACCGGATCCAGAACAACATTTCCGGCACTGTACTGCTCCAGCTTTTCTGCAATTACTGCAATCAGCCCCGGGGAGGATACCATTCCAATCTTCACCGCATCCGGACGGATATCCGTAAAGATACAGTCAAGCTGTTTTCCCAGGAAATCCGGTTCTGCCTCCATAATGCCGGCTACACCTGTCGTATTCTGAGCCGTCAGAGCCGTGACTGCACTCATAGCATAAACGCCATTAGCCATCATTGTTTTCATATCCGCCTGGATTCCCGCACCGCCGCTGGAATCACTTCCTGCAATCGTTAATGCTGTTTTCATAGAAACTTTTACCTTTCTTTTTGTATTCTGTATTACATTTTTCCTATTTCAGCTGTTCTACCCTTTTCCAGAACAGATCAAAGTCTGCAAATTCCGGCAGATAAATATCCGCCATATTCCAGATATGTGCCAGATTTTTATCATTAGACCTGTCATATACTGCAACTGTTTTAAACCCCGCTTTTTTTGCCGTCCGAAGGGCATGATATGCATCTTCAAACACCAGCGTCTCCTTTGCGTCTGTATCCAGCTGAAGGGCTGCTGCATAATAAATATCCGGCTGATTTTTCCCGCTTCCGATACCGGAACAGGTAAATATTCCCTGAAAATAAGAATATATTTTCAGGCGTTTCAATGCAGCTTCTGTATTTTCTCTGTCACCGGAAGTAGCAATTGCCATTGGTATTTTTCTTTCACGGAATTCTTCTATAAACTGACGCGCCCCTTCTTTCAGGGGAACTCTTTCCGCATAAAACTCGCGTACTTCCCTGGCAAGACCTTTTACCACCTGTTCACAAGTCATTTCGAGATTATAATGGCTGATCAGATACTGGGCCCCTTCTTCCAGACTCATGGTAAAGAGCTTCTCTCCCAGCCCCTTTTCTGCCGCAATTCCCCTCCCTTTCAGATACAGTTCACCAAGGTTTTCCCACACCGGCATGGAATTCAGGAGAACTCCGTCTACATCAAAAATAACACCGCGAATCATCTCATTCCTTCACCATCTCTTCAGTAAGCATTCTCAGTTCCCTGGCAGCAGCTTCAATATTTTTCTGGGCAAAAATCGCACTGATTACAGCGATTCCACAAACGCCGCTGTGTTTAAGCTGCGTAACATTTTCCCGGGTTATGCCCCCTATAGCGATGACCGGAATATCAACCGCACTGCAGATTTCCCTGAGGACCTGGTGATCCACTTCTACTGCATCAGCCTTGGAGCCGGTAGGAAACACAGCTCCCACTCCAAGATAATCCGCCCCCTGACGCTGCGCTTCAAGGGCTTCTTCCACAGTTCGGGCAGAAACACCGATAATCCGATCCTCTCCCAGCTTTGCCCGGGCTTCTTCAGCGGCCATATCTCTCTGCCCTACATGTACGCCGTCTGCGCCAATCTTTGCTGCAAGCGCAACATTATCGTTAATCAGGAAAGGTACATGATGCTTTTTGCACAGTCTTTGTATCACCTGTGCCTCCTCTAAAAATTCCTGGTCATCCAGTTCTTTCTCTCTGAGCTGAAGAAATGTAACGCCTCCCTTCAGCGCCTGTTCCACTTGTTCATAGAGTGTCTGACCTTTCAGCCAGCTTCTGTCTGTCACCGCATAGAGCAGCAGATCCTTTTTATCGCAGTTCATATTTTGCTCCTTTCTCCAGTTCGTCTCCTGTCATATTATAAACAGCATCGATAATCCGGTTCCGGTAGGTAGCGTTGCCATCGCCATTCCGCATCCGGCTCCATCCAGTCTCTCCGGCAACTCCCATCATGCACACCGCAGCAGCCGCAGCCTCCAGCCGCCTGTCCGGATTTGCTGCCAGATAAGCTGTCATAACTCCTGACAGCTGGCAGCCGGTTCCCGTTATCTTTCCCATCTCCGGGCGGCCATTCCGGATTACATAGCAGACTGTCCCATCTGATACAAGATCAATGGCTCCGGTAACTGCAATGATGCATCCAGCATTCCGGGCAAATGTTTTCACAAATGCTACGGCCTCATCCAGTGTACTCTCCGTCACCGCATCAGAAATGTCCGCATCCACTCCTTTTGTATTTCCCCTGCCCTCTGCCAGTGTCCTGATTTCGGAAATATTGCCCCGTACGGCGCTCAGACGAAGTTCACTCATAAGGGAAAGCGCCGTATCTGTACGAAGGGCACTTGCCCCTGCGCCTACCGGATCCAGCACAACCGGATGCCCCAGTTCATTTGCTCTTCGTCCGGCCCGGAACATCCCCTCGATGCTTGTTTTATGCAACGTCCCTATATTGATATTCAATCCTCCGCAAAGAGAAGTGATATCTTCCACATCTTCTGTCTCATCAGACATGATGGGGCTTCCCCCGCAGGCAAGAATCACATTTGCCACATCATTTACCGTGACATAATTTGTTATATTATGTATCAGAGGCATACACCTTCTGACATTTTCCAGACATTCCTTGAACATTTTTGTTTCTTATGCTCCTTTTTCATATACTGCGCACAAGTCAGATTACACAAATCTGTTTCACTTTCTGTGAGTACATCAGCGCCGCGTATTTCCTGTACCGGCTGTCTGACTCTTCGGCTCCAGATTACCCAGATAAACATCGAACACTCTCATCTTTTTCATAGCCGTTACAAGCACCGCCGCAATAACCGTTCCGCCGAAGCTTGATACAAAAAACGGGAATACAAACCCATATACAGCGCTTTCGCTCCCCATAAGCAGCGCTGCAATCGGATAGCTCAGGAAGCCTCCGATAACAGATGTTCCGAACAGTTCTCCTGCATATGCAAGAGGAAGACGTTTTCCATACTTATATAAAATGCCGCACAGAAATGCTCCGCACATGGAACCTGGAAATGCCAGCAGCGTCCCCGTCCCCATAAAATTTCTGAGCAGACTGGTGACAAACGCCATTCCAACCGAATATCCGGGGCCCAGAAATACACCGCCCAGTATGTTGATAAAATGCTGAACCGGAGCACACCTGGATGCTCCTACCGGGATAGACAAAGGAGAACATACGATTCCCACAGCAACAAGAATCCCGGCAAGGGCAAGTTTTCTCACATTTACTTTTTTCATTTCTGTATACCTCCTGATACGCCGGATTCTGATACCGGCGCACAATAAAATCCTGTATTCTGAATCCGAAAATAATGTTACCACGTCCGCATAAGAAATGCAATATGATTGCCCGGCCGTCAGATGAACGTAAAAAATTCATTCCATAACGCTTCGATTCTTGTTATAATTTATTCAAATACTAGATAAAGGAAGAGAAAGTCATGTCTGTAGAAAGTGTTAAAAGTTATTTTAAAATTAATCACATTAACAAAGAAATTCTGGAATTTTCCGTTTCCAGCGCAACTGTCGAACTTGCTGCCCAGGCCGCAGGAGTCGAGCCTGCAAGGATTGCCAAAACCCTGTCGTTTTATACGAAAGAAAAAGAGGCAGCTGTCCTGATTGTCACTGCCGGAGATATGAAAATTGATAACAGTAAATTCAAACATTTCTTCGGAATGAAAGCAAAAATGCTGGCACCGGAAGATGTTGAACCGCTGACCGGACACGCTATCGGCGGCGTATGTCCCTTTGCCAATCCGGATACCGCGAAAATATATCTTGATATCTCCCTTAAACGATTCGATACGGTTTTTCCCGCTGCCGGCAGCGGAAACTCCGCCGTTGAAATGTCCTGCAGGGAACTGGAAGAAGCTGCGCGGGCAATAGAGTGGATCGACGTATGCAAACAGAATATTCAGACAACTCCAGCCAAAGGGGACTGACCCCTTTGAGCGAAGTTTTCTGAATATTTTTTCAAAAGATTTTTCTTTTATGGAAGGAGGACCTATTTTGGCAAAATATATTATGGCGCTTGACGCGGGAACTACCAGCAACCGCTGCATTCTTTTTGATAAAAAAGGGCAGGTATGCAGCGGAGCTCAGCGGGAGTTTACTCAGTATTTTCCCCGTCCCGGATGGGTGGAGCATGATGCGGATGAGATCTGGGCAAGTCAGCTGGGCGTGGCGGTTGAAGCCATGAATAAAATCGGCGCCTCTGCTGAAGATATTGCGGCAATCGGTATTACCAATCAGCGGGAAACTGTTATCGTGTGGGACAGGGAAACAGGAGAACCCATCTGTCATGCTATTGTATGGCAGTGCCGCCGGACTTCCGATTACTGTGATTCCCTGAAGGCCAAAGGTCTGACGGAAAAATTCAGGAGAAAAACCGGACTTGTTATCGACGCTTATTTTTCCGGAACGAAGATAAAATGGATACTGGATAATATTCCGGAAGCACGGAAACGTGCTGAAAACGGGGAACTTCTTTTCGGCACTGTGGAAACATGGCTGATCTGGAAACTGACAAAAGGCAGAGTCCATGTCACAGATTACTCCAATGCGTCCCGCACTATGCTGTTTAATATTAATACCCTGAAATGGGATGACGAAATTCTTAAGGAACTTGATATTCCCCGAAGTATGCTTCCGGAAGTCCGTCCGTCCAGCTGCATTTACGGAGAAACAGATCCTGCCTTTTTCGGCGGCTCTATTCCCATTGCCGGAGCTGCAGGCGATCAGCAGGCTGCATTGTTCGGCCAGACCTGCTTTGCGCCGGGAGAAGCAAAGAATACATACGGCACCGGCTGTTTTCTTCTGATGAACACCGGAGAAGTTCCTGTTTTTTCAACAAACGGACTTGTCACTACGATAGCCTGGGGGCTGGACGGCAAAGTAACCTATGCACTGGAAGGTTCGATCTTTGTAGCCGGCGCTGCTGTCCAGTGGCTCAGGGATGAGATGCGTCTGATTGATTCTGCCGCTGATTCGGCTTACATGGCCCAAAAGGTGCCGGACACAAACGGCTGCTATGTGGTTCCGGCATTTACCGGCCTCGGCGCGCCGCACTGGGATCAGTATGCGCGGGGAACCATAGTAGGAATTACCCGGGGTGTAAATAAATATCACATCATCCGCGCTACGCTGGAATCCCTTGCCTATCAGGTCAATGATGTACTGACTGCCATGAAAGCCGACTCCGGCATTGAACTGACCGCTCTCAGGGCAGACGGCGGAGCCAGTGCAAATGATTTCCTGATGCAGGTACAGGCCGATATCATCAATGCACCGGTCAAGCGGCCGGCCTGTGTTGAAACGACCGCCACAGGGGCGGCATATCTGGCCGGTCTTGCAGTCGGTTACTGGTCGGGCAGAAATGACGCAATAGAAAATCAGATCATCGAGCGGATCTTTGAGCCTTCTATCTCCTCTGAAAACAGAGAGGCACGTATCAGAGGCTGGAATAAAGCAGTAAAATATTCTTTTGGCTGGGCAAAAAATAATTAATACAGAAGCAGCGGGCAGGGCCTTTCAGCCACAATCCCGCTGCTTCTGATTTTATCCGTTTTCCAGGACAGCATTAAGCCGTCCGCTATTCTTTATTTCAAAAAGCTTTCAATGATAACAGACTCCGCCTCTTCCTCTGTAAGGCCAAACGTACGAAGCTTTACGAGCTGCTCATCATTGATTCTGCCTATAGCCGCCTCATGAATAATCTGGGCGTCCACATGTTTGGCATCAATTTCAGGTATGGAACTAATCTCAGCATGGTCCATGATAATAGAATCACACTGAATGTGGGCATGGCAGAGATTATTTCCGATGGCCTTCGGATGAAACACCTGTCTGGACGTACCTTTTCCGACAGAACGGGACACGATCCGCGCAGAACTGTTTTCCCCGTTAAGCTCTACCTCCATATTGGATACTGCCGTCTGCCCTTCGTCTGTCATCAGCTTTTCTGTGACGAATAATTTCGCGTCTTCCGCAAGTTCAATATAGTTCTCCCGCTCTGTAGAATCCACGCCCCTGATCTGAGTCGTCTCCAGAGTGAACACAGAATTTTCTCCCACATAAATCTTGGTCACCGGATTAAGCACTTTGCTTCCTGTGCCGTTTCCCTCTGCGTAATGATTTTCAACATATTTTACATTAGCATTTTTGCCGACATGGAACGTATGGATACCATCATGACGGGTCTCGCTGCATCCCTCACCGTGTATACCGCATCCTGCCACAATCGTTACGTCTGCTCCGTCTTCAATATAGAAATCATTATAAACAATATCCACGCCTTCCTGAGACATTACCACAGGAATATGCACCTGTTCTTCTTTTGTCTCGCCGCTGATATGAATGTCAATTCCCGGTTTATCTTCTTTGGGCA
>DXIU01000080.1 GCA_019112765.1 Candidatus Mediterraneibacter norwichensis
TGAGATCGCGGCAGCAGGCAGCGACCTGAAGTATGAGGTTGGTACAATGATCGAGATCCCGAGAGCTGCTCTTACAGCTGACGAGATCGCATCTGAGGCTGATTTCTTCTGCTTCGGTACAAACGACCTTACACAGATGACATACGGATTCTCCCGTGATGACGCTGGTAAGTTCCTTAACGCTTACTATGACGCTAAGATCTTCGAGAACGATCCGTTCGCAAAACTGGATCAGACAGGCGTCGGCAAGCTGATGAAGATGGCAATCGAGTTAGGAAAACCGGTTAATCCGAACCTGCACGTCGGCATCTGCGGCGAGCACGGCGGAGATCCGAGCTCTGTAGAATTCTGCAACAGCATCGGACTTGACTATGTATCCTGCTCACCGTTCCGTGTACCGGTTGCAAGACTGGCAGCGGCGCAGGCAGCAATTGCTCAGAAGAACGCTTAATTTAGAAATATTTTCACAAATGTGTATAAAGTAGTAAAATACAGATAGAGAAAAGGGCTTGTCATATGCTGAGAGAATGACAGGCTCTTTTTTCTGAAAAAATTTGTGGGGAAGAAAAATGATATGTTTTGATTTTTACAAAATTTTAACACGGAAATGGTGACCACTTAGAAAGACACAAATAAAAAAGAAGAATAAATAAAGGGTCTTTTTTGAGACGAAAGCAGAAAAAAAGGAAAAATATAAAAAATTATCTTGAAATTACTAAAAGGATATATGAAAAAATAATATAATCAGACAATTCTGAACCTGGCAGAAGGGTTGACGGCGGTAAATAGTTTGTATTATTATAATAGCAAAATTGATGCACAAACTGCGAAATAAGTTTACTAAAGGAATTTCGTTTAGGCTTTAGCAGATACAAATTGTGCAGTGTACCTGTTAAGATGAGAGATGAAATCCCCCAGAGTGATTGGATATAGATACAGCAGCGGAATATGTATATGCATTCAGAATGGTTTGAAAGGAAATGATATAATGAGAGGTTTTTTTTCCATACGAAGGAAACGGATTGTAGCATTTTTTCTGGTGTTGATGCTCCTGGCCAGCGGATTTACTGTTTCGGCAGCAGGAAATGGAACATCCTCTGACAGACAGACGATACAGGAACAGAGCGCGGCCGGTTCGTCTGAAATGGAAGACAGCGGAACAGAACCGCAGAGCGCCGTCACTCAGCCGGCCGGCAATGAAGAAGATACAGAAGAAAAAACAACAAAAGACAATACAAAAGACAACGGAGACACAAAGGTGGTCTCTGTTCTTAGCGTTGACGAACTGGCAGAAGAGACCGTAATCAGTTCGGATGAGAAAACGGGTATTGAACAGCTTGCCAATATTATTCCGGACAGAAATTTCAGGACGGAAGTGTGGCGTTCTCTGAGTGTGGCGGGACAGCTGGGAGATCCGGATGATCCGCAGTATGAAGGCCTGGAAGGAGACGAGCTTTATAAGGCTGTGCTTGGAAACTTTACCGGGAAGGTATATGCGAGCGGGTATGTGAAGAGAATTGAATATACAGCTTCATTTCAATATGTTACCCCTATTGGCTTGCAGACTTATTACTTCCCTGGTGCCGGAGATGGACCATGCACGGATCGGCAAGAAGCAGCCGAGAACCTGGAAACGGCGATTAATTTTTGTGTGTCTGAGGGCTATGAGATTAAGGAAGATAGTATAACGATTATTGGAGAAGTTAATGTTACGGAAGATCTGAAACCGGATGATCAGCTGATTGAGGACATAACAGGTGTTGAGTACTTAAGAAAGGCTGAAAGTATTGATTTCTCCAATAATACAATCACAAGTCTGATGCCTTTAGACCGGGCCGAAATTGCAAATAGATTTTGCGGAGGAAGTAGTATCGAGGCACAAAAATGGTTTGGGGACGTTGCACGTAATACAACGTTCACTTTTGTCGGCAATCCGATTGTTGAATTTCCGACACATATGCCGGGACGTATTTGGATTGATCCTTTATTTAGTGTAGAACCGGTTTTGTTTGTGCGGGAGCCTGTTATTCTTCTGCGAAACTGGGATGAGAATCTTCCGCTTACCGTAAATATCGATATGCCGGAGATCAAAATAGGTAATGATGTAATTCAATTTTTTGGGGATAACTTGGAAATCATAAATAATCCGCAGAATCCAAATACATTTGGTGAAACCTTAACAGCAGAATATGAACCGGGCGATTCCGGAGAACGTACAGGAGGCAGTAAAAGCGGAAAAATAGTGGTTTCCGGTATTTATCACAGCGGTGAGGCGTCATTTTCCATAGGAACCGAAAGTGAAGGGAGCGGCGGCGGCCAGGAGACGGATACAATTGTTCGCTGGAATAGTGTAGATTCAAACGATTCTGTTGCCCCAGTGGCATGTGGAGTAACGGTAGAGCTGCATCAGCAGGTCAGGGTTCTCTATGAGATTTTGCCGGGAGAACCAGACGGATCAGTTGAGATCAGTTTTAATAAATTCGAATTAGGGACGGAACATATTGTGGCTGGCGCTTCCTACCGCCTTTTCAGAATGGAAACCGGAGAAGACGGACCTGTCTATTCTGATAATGACAAAGTAATAATCCGTGACGAAGATGGATATGCTGTAAATCAGGATGGGGAAATAATAGCTATACCGATTGATAATGAGGGGGATCAATCAGAATATGTGACGGATGAAAATGGTAGTTTCACCTGTAATGCCAGACTGGAAGCGGGTACATACTGCTTTATAGAGACAGCCGCTCCTGCTGGCTATGAAGTGGATACTACTCCGGTGATGTTTACAGTAGGCGATACAGATACCGTAAAGATAAACGGAGGAAACTGTATTACAGATGTGGTGTTGGCCGGAATGCCTGCCGAATCTGACAATAATACGTATCAGTTATATGAATATAAAATTCTGAATAATGGGATAACCGGGTGGGGGTTGTATGATGGTGATGACAATCTTAGTTTCTCACCGGATCAGAACGGTAAAATTAAGATTGAAGGACTTTTAGATGGAACTTATCAATTAAGGCCGGTACTGGCGCAGTCCGATGCGGAGATTATTGAATTCCAAATAACAGATGGAAAAGCATCTGTCACTAAAGGTGAAAATATTTCTGCTGATTCAGAATATAGAACATATTTTGACAGATACTCGGATCCGGTCAGCATTATTCTTCCGCAGCTTGGAGAGGATCAATTTCTGGATTCACTGATAATAGAGTGGCGTAAAGCAGACAATTCAGGAATTGAACAGCAGATCTTTACAGTGGGAGAAGACTTTGCGGTCGGTGGTACAGATTATATCAATGCTTCGGCTGCTGACGTAGTAAAAGCAGCTCAGGATTTTATTAATATCAACAAAGGAAACGCGGAAGAAGCAGGTTTTATTCAGGGGCAGCTGACAGTCAGTCCGGTATATAAGTATAGACCGGAAAAGCCGCTGCAGGCGGAAGATCCGGCGAAGGTCCAATTTTCATTTGTGAAGACAGACGGAGATCCGGAGGACAATTCCTATGAAAGTCTGTCCGGAGCGGAATTTACTTTGTATAAGGCGGATGAAAGCTGGCAATGGTCAGAAGATGACGTATATAAAACGGCGGTGTCAGCAGAACAGACAGGTCTTGTCGACTTCGGATATCTTGACAGCGGCAATTATATTATGAAAGAAACAGCTCCGCCCGCAGGGTATGCGGCGCTTCCGGGATACTGGAAAATAACTGCCGACGCCTGGGCGCAGGAGGGCGAGCCCAAACTGACCTTTACATATGTCCGGGAGGATAAAACAGAGACTAAAGTTTCAGAGGACACAATCATACCGAAAGATATATATGGAAACCGTTATTACATTCCTAATTATCCGGTGGACAGTCTTCCCTCCATGGGCGGAAACGGCACCAGAATTTTTACAGTTTTCGGTCTGGTATTTACTGGCGCGGCGCTGATACTTTTCACTTGTGCCAGAAGATATAAAAAAATAAAAGGAGTATAATATTTGCCTTGAACGGCAAGAAGGAGGAGAACATGAAAAGGGTAAAGAAAAACTTTATGTCACGCGTTTTGGCTGTCTGCCTCATGCTTGTTATGACACTTTCAATGGGGATGGGTGTGACTGCGGCTCAGCTTAGCACGGAGGCAAAGGATAATATCACGATTTCGGGAATTGAAACTACCCCGGAAGGCGCGGGGCTGGGCACTGTTAATGCCTACCAGGTAATCGACGTTAACGTCAGCGGAAATCAGCCTCAGTCGCCTGTTTATACATGGAGTGACGGGGTTGCGCAATGGGTGAGCGTTAATTTCAGAAGTTATATTGATGTGGATAATTCCAATGCGGTTACAGATGCCTTTCTTGATCTGCCGGATGACAGCAGCCAGTTGAAAGACTTTGTAGATCGTCTGGCCAACGCGATCAGATATGAGGAAGACGGAAATACAGCAATTTCTTTAACACCGACGGAAATCAACCTGGCAGAGAAGACAATTGAAGAGAAAGACGGAACAAAGTATATAACAGCGGAGTTTGGGCTGGGAGCTTACCTTTTCCTTGTTGAAGGAGGAGTAAGAATCTATTCTCCGGGATTTGCGGCTGTATATCCGACAACGGATGAGAACGGAAACTGGGTTACTGCGGGTCATGCTATTAAGGTGGATCTGAAATCTGCGGAGCCGGGAATTGACAAGACAGTCAGCGATTATACATATGCGATCGGCCAGACAGTAACATATACACTGGAAGTAGATGTGCCGGATTATCCGGATAACGCGGTTGATAAGAAATTTATTATTGCGGATTATCTGAGCGAAGGACTTACGATTGATTCTCGTAGCATAAGGATTTATAATTACAGCGGTGATGAAGAAAGACCAATAGGAACTGAGATTACAAAATCGTTTGTCGATTATAGCTTTTCAGAAGCTTCAGTTCACCCGGAGGAGGGAGTCAGTCCATCCTTCGCAAAGAGTTTTGCAGGCGATTACGGTATTCTGGCGGATAAGGTAATTGTACAATATAACGCAACGGTAAATGAGAAGGCTGTTGTTATGGTGTCTACAGATACAGATAACGAGCTTGATAATAAGGTATATCTTATCTATAACAATAATCCATATACAGAAGACGGATACAGGGAAATTCCGGATGAAGAGCGGGTTTATACTTACGCCCTGCAGGTTGTGAAGACCGGCGAAGAGGGAGACAGCATGGAAGGCGCGGAATTCACGCTGAAGCTGAGTAACAGCGGGGAAAATCTTCAGTTCGTAATGACGGGAGCAGGAGAATACAGACGTCCCCTTCCCGCTGAAACTTCCGGTCTTACAGAGACTCTGGTTACAAACAGGTCCGGAGTTATTTCCATAGAAGGACTTGACTTGGGCGATTATATCCTTACAGAGACAAAGGCTCCCGCCGGATATGAGCTGCCGGCAGATCCGGAGACAGAAATTACACTTGCGGATGACAATAACGCGGACGGAAAACCGGACGGAATTCTGAATAATGATAAAGATGGTACATATGAGCAGCCGGTTGTCAATACCAAACCCGGATTCCTTCCTAAAACAGGCGGAATCGGCACAGCTGTATTTACCGTATGCGGTATCGTTCTGATGGCGGGCGCAGTCGTTCTGCTGGTATGCGTTTCACGCAGAAAGAAACATTAACATTCTGAAAAATATAATATCAGGGTTTGTTTTAGATGAAAAAACAGAAACGAAAAGAATCAAAAGTAAACCCCGCGTTATTCCTGACGTCCCTGCTTATATTTGCGGCGGGCGTCGGGATTTTCGTTTATCCGGCGGTAAGCAACCGGCTGGCGGAGCGGAGGCAGGCGGAGGCAATCGAAAGATATGAGGCGGACGTAACGGTTCTTGAGCCGGAAGAAATAGAAGAACAAAAAGCGCGGGCACGGGAATATAATCAGAACCTTGCTGAAGACGAGCTGCATGACCCATTCCTCCAGGGAGATCAGTATGTAATATCATCCGGCTATAATGATGTACTCAATTATAATGAAGACGGAATAATGGCATATGTGGAGATCCCATGCATAGATGTTAATCTTCCGATCTACCATGGCACAAGCGAGGAAGTGCTTCAGAAAGGGGC
Source organism: Candidatus Mediterraneibacter norwichensis (assembly GCA_019112765.1). Classification (GTDB taxonomy): domain Bacteria; phylum Bacillota; class Clostridia; order Lachnospirales; family Lachnospiraceae; genus Mediterraneibacter; species Mediterraneibacter norwichensis. Next base: position 6,104 of record DXIU01000080.1, read on the forward strand.
CGGTCATCTGGCGGCCTCCAGTCTTCCCATCGGCGGAGAGGGGACTCATTCGGTCATCAGCGCCCACCGCGGGCTCCCCTCTGCCAAATTGTTTACGGATCTGGATGAGATGGAGATTGGTGATGTATTTTATATCCATGTGCTGGATGAGACACTGGCCTACCAGGTTGACCAGATTGAGACGGTAGAGCCGGACGAACTGAACAGTCTCCAGGTCGTTAAGGGACGGGATCTGGTAACTCTGCTTACCTGTACGCCTTATGCTGTAAATACGCACAGGCTGCTTGTGCGGGGAACCCGTATCCCATATGAAGAAGCAAGAGAAATTCAGGAAGAACAGGAACAAAATGCATTGCCGTTGTGGCTGAGGGAATACTTTACCTCCATTGTTGTCGGAATCTTTTTTCTGGCGCTTCTGATCACGGCAGTGCTTCTATGGAGAAAGAGGAGCAGGAGAAAAGGCAAAAAGAGAAGAAGGAAAGGATAGAGAAGGGCATGGAGAATTCGGTTTTCATGTTGTTTGAGAGCGAGAGGGATTACAATGTTTAGAAAAATTATAAAAGCCGCCGCGATACTTCTCTTTCTTGCAGGGGCGTGCATTCTTATTTATCCCTGGGTAGGCAGGATTTACGGAAACTGGTTAAATGAACGTCAGATCCGGGAATTTCAGAACATGAGAGAAACTGCAGGGGATCCGCAGTCCTCAGACAGCTCTGATGAAGAGGAAAAGTCAGATAAATACCCTTATCTGGAGCAGGGCGGATTTGCGGAACTCCGGCAGGATATGGAGACCTATAACCGCCGGATCTATGAAAACGGACAGCAGGGACTCAGGGATGCGTGGGATTTTGAGCAGGAGATTTTTCCTCTGGATGAATATGATCTTGATACAGAAGTGATCGGCTACATAGAAAGTGAGGCAATGGATATCTGTCTTCCTCTTTATATCGGGACTTCCTCTGAACATCTTGCTGAAGGAGCCGCTGTGCTGAGCCAGACAAGTATGCCGACAGGCGGGGAGAATACAAACTGTGTGATAGCGGGACACCGGGGATGGCGCGGAATTCCGATGTTTCAGAACATAGAAGCGCTTCAGGAAGGAGATATTATCTGGATCACAAATCTGTGGGAACGGCTGGCCTACCGGGTCGTCCGGACGACGGTAATCACACCGGATGATATCGGGGCAGTCAGGATTGTGAACGGTCAGGATATGCTTACGCTGATTACCTGTCATCCATATACAAAAAACTATCAGAGATATGTGGTTTACTGCGTGCGTACTCATGACGCCGTGTATCACGGAACTGACAGGGAAGGGACAACAGCGGAGGACCAGGAACTGAACCGTTTCCTCGCCGGAAGGCAGAAGGAACAACCGGAATTTGTGTCATCGGAAGAGCAGATCGAAAGGGAAAAAATCATTTCCCGGGCAGGTCTGGCCGGGGCTGTAATTCTGATCGGTATACTGGCGGCAGCAGCCGTAATGTCATCCCGGGGAAAGAGAAAAAAGAGGAAAAAGAGACAAGCCGGAGAGGGAAAAACTTAATTTCTTCCCTCATCATAACACGGGCCTGTTCTCCGGAAGATAAATACTGTAACGGCAATGGGTATAAAAATTCCGGCCTTAAGTTATGGGACTGTTAAGCCGTGTTAAAAATGAGTAAAAAACAAAGCCCGGCTCCTGGAGGGTGCTATAATTTTCCATGGATCTTTATGGTTTTATACAATTTTGCTTGTTGATTGGAGGAGAAGTAAAGATGAAATGGAAAAAAGCAGCAATGCTGGTTTTAACGGCAGCTTTAGTCTGTCAGCCCATGAGTGTATTCGCGGATGCGGCTCCGGACGGAATGACAGATGCAAGTCAGACCGCGGCAGCACAGGGAGGAGCCTGGGAGGCCTGGTCTCAGAAGTGGGAAACACTGAAAGATGACTGGACCCAGGTATCTATGTCACCGGGAGCGGATGAGACACAGATGAATTTTGCGTGGTACAGCAAAGACGGCGAGGAAACAGGACTTGTATATGGTACAAGCAGTGACCTGAGTGACGGTCAGAATGCTCAGGTTACCCAGACCGCTTCGCAGGACGGATATCTGAGCAACAAAGTTACATTGAATAATCTGCAGCCGGGCGTGACTTATTATTATCAGGTGACAGGCAAAGAGATTGAATCATTTACAACAGACGACGATACAAGCGATTTCAGCTTTATTTTTGTCGGCGACCCGCAGATTGGTTCTTCCAACAGTGCGAAGGATGATTCTCCGGAAGATATGCAGACACCTGAATTTCTTACGGCCCAGTCGGAAGCGGTCCGCAACGATTCATTTAACTGGAATTATACTTTAAACAGAGCATTTGCAAAAACCGGAAACAGCGCGAATTTTATCCTTTCGGCTGGTGATCAGATTCAGACAAATTATGAAGACGCCGAGGATACAAGAATCAGCGAAATAGAATATGCGGGATATCTGAGTCCGGACGTTATGAAATCGGTTCCTGTTGCGACAACAGTCGGAAACCACGATGCAGATAACCCGAACTATACTTATCACTTTAATATTGCCAATATGAGTGATCTGGGCGACAACGGCTATGTAGGCGGCGACTATTACTTTACATATGGTGACGCACTGTTTATGATCCTGAACACACAGGATACAAATGTCAGTGAGCATAAGCAGTTTATTGAGGAAACCGTAGCGGCCAACCAGGACTGCAAATGGAGAATCGTTACCCTGCATCAGGATATCTACGGCTCAGCCGAACATTCCAATGAGCCGGAGATTACCAACCTTCGTTACAGCCTGGTGCCGATTTTTGAGGAAAATGATGTTGATATTGTTCTGACCGGACATGACCATGCATATTCCAGAACAAAGATGCTCCAGGGCGGACAGAGCACAACGGGGTTTGAGTACACAGATGATGAGTTCGATGAGCAGCTGGATAAAGATGTCGACGTAGGCGACAGCACAGAGACGATATATGAGGCTCCGGCGAATATCTCTGATGATACAACAGATCCGGCTGAGCAGAGATATCTGGAGTACCTGTATTCTGTAATGGATGAGGACGCGGTTCTTGAACTTACAGATAACCAGGATGTGGCAATTGATTCAGCAGGTATTATGTATCTTACAGCAGGTTCTTCCTCAGGAAGTAAGTATTATGATCTGGTTCCGAGACAGCAGACCTATATTGCCAACAGATGGCAGCAGGATGTGCCGACTTATTCTGTAATTGATGTGACAGAGACCACTCTGACACTGAACACATACCGGACAGATACAGATGAAAAGATCGATTCTCAGTTTATGATTGTAAAATCTGCAGATCACAGCCAGCTTTCCGCACTGATTGAAGAGGCAGAAGCACTGAAGGCAGCTGATTATACAACGGACAGTTTCAGTATACTGCAGCAGGCTCTGGAAGCAGCAAAGACGGTGAATGCCAATGCACAGGCAACAACGGATGAACTGACAAATGCGTATACAGCACTCAAGAGTGCCATGACCGCGCTTGTGAAAAACGAAGTTAAGAATCCGGAAGGATCAGAAGATCCGTCCGGCAGTCAGAACGGAAACGGGGAACAGAACGGATCCGGACAGGCTGAAAATATGAACGCACCGGGCGTGAACGCAAAACCGGAAGCAGCAAAACCGGTTAAAACCGGAGACTACACAAACGTAGTTCTTCCGGCGGCAGCGCTCATTCTTGCGGCGGCAATCGGCGGAACAACAGTTTATATCAGAAGAAAGAGAAGCTGAGATGCAGAAACTCCTGAAACATAAAAGGCATCTGATTATTCTTTTGATTACGGTACTGTTTGCCTTGTTCCTGTACCGGTACAATCAGATCGACCGTGTGGGTCTTTATGACACCGAGGGAAAGACATTTGAAAAGGCAGAAGTTGTCGATATCATTAAGGACAATGAGACAGAATCAGGGAATCAGATTGGTGATCAGGTTGTTTCCCTGAAGCTTTTAAGCGGAGATTATAAAGGAAATACAGTGGAAGCAGTGAGCTCCTCAAGTTATTTATACGGAGCTCACTGCGAAGTAGGGATGAGAGTCATCGCTGAGGTCAACGAAAGTGATGACTCTCTCTACGTTACCGTATACAGTCAGGACCGGACGTGGATGCTGTATGCAATTGTTCTTTTATTTCTGATCACGCTGTGTATTATAGGAGGAAGACAGGGCCTTAATTCCGCCGTGGCCCTTGTGTTTACCTTTGTATGTATTGTATTTCTGTTCCTGCCCATGATCTACAGGGGGATATCCCCGATTTTCGCGGCAGTTGTGGTAGCGGTTCTGACTACATTTGTTACCATGTACCTGATCGGAGGACTTTCCGGCAAAAGTGTCACATCCATGATCGGAACTGTGGCCGGAGTCGGCATTTCTGCGGTGCTGGCGGTTCTCTTCGGCAGACTGACAGGCATTTCCGGATATAATGTTTCGGATATAGAACAGCTGGAGTATGTGGGACAGATGACGGATGTGAGAATCGGAGAGCTTCTTTACGCGGGGATTCTGATTTCCGCGCTGGGAGCGGTTATGGATGTGGCAATGTCCGTTGCCTCCACCATCAGTGAAATTCACTACAGAAATCCGGAACTGAGCAGAAAAGAACTTTTTACTTCCGGCATACGCGTGGGAAAGGATATGATGGGAACCATGTCGAATACTCTGATACTGGCATTTACCGGAAGTTCAATCAATACGCTTGTTTTTATGTATGTATACGGTTATACATCAACACAGATTACCAATATGTACTCTATCGGAATTGAAGTGATACAGGGAATTTCATCTACAATGGGGGTAATCCTTACTGTGCCGATTGTCTCCGTGATCTGTGCATGGCATCTGAAAACAAAAAAACGAGATCAAAATGAGTCAGGGCAGGTGCAGGACAGAGTATAATACCAGAGGCTGTATCGGCTGCGTGGAATGATTAAAAGGAAACAGAATCGGGCAGAGGCACCAACGCTTCTGCCCGACATATGTTTTTACTCATGTATTAAAAGTTTACATATCAAAAAGAGGTTCTGCTGGTACTGAAAAGTCACGACTGCTTTCCGTTAATCAGTTCATCATAAGTAACCCCCAGTACTTCGCAGAATGCCTGAAGTTCTATATCAGTAACGTAACGTTTATTGGTTTCAATCCGGGTAATAACATTCTTGTCTATATCGTAACCTTTCAGCTGGAGCTGATAGGCGAGAAGCCTTTGTGAGTAATTGTGCTTTTTCCGCAGCGCAATAAGATTTGAACTGATCAGATTTTTTTCTCCTGTATTTCTATATGATTTTGGCATTATCTTTCGTCCCTTCTTTTTTTGTCTCATTTTCTGCATTTTTTACAAATTTTACCTAATCCTGTTATTGCAGTCGGTTGTAAAAATGAGACAAAAAGGAAAGCTGTTGACAATTCTGTGATACAAATAGATAATAGACATATTAATCAGAATGATGAGCAGATTTTTCGGAGAGGGGGCGGGAATGTGCCGCTGAAATATGTGCCTTTCCGGCAGGAGTCTGCAAAAGAACAGAGTGTTCTGCAGAATTTCAGCCGGGGCTTCAGATGTATGGAAACAGAGAAAATCTTAGAAATCCTGAACAGGGGCATGCCGCTGTACGAGATGGAACATCAGGAAACAGCAGGCATGGACGGAAGCGGGAATCTTCTGATCCGGGGCACCTGCATTTCGGCGTGCGCGTATCTGAAGGAAAAGGGGATTCAGGCAGATCTTGTATACATAGATCCTCCTTTTGCCAGCGGGGCGGACTATGTAAAGAAAATCTGTATCCGCCGGAGTGCGGGAGATTCACGGGACATAATGAAAACGGACGGCGCGTCAGAAGCGGAAGCGCCGCGTTTCTTCGAAGAAAAACTGTATGGAGATGTGTGGGAGAAAGAGCAGTATCTCAGCTGGATGTGTGAAAATCTTCTGGCGATTAAAGAGGTTATGAGTGAAACCGCCGTGATTTATGTGCATCTGGATTACCATATCAGTCATTATGTCAAAATTCTTCTGGACGGGATCTTCGGAGAAGAAAATTTCCGGAATGAGATTGTCTGGTGCTATTCCACACAGGGACGGCCAAAAGACCGGTTCGCGCCGAAACATGATACGATTTTCTGCTACGGAAAGAGCAGAGCAGCTTATTTTAATGAAGAGGGGGCCAGGATCCCGTATACAGAGGAATATATAAGAAGTCATTTTCAGAGCAGGGACGAACAGGGACGGGCGTGCAGGAAACGGTTTGACGGAGGAAAATGGCGCACTTACTATCCGGATGAGGGGATGATTGACAATGATTACTGGCTCATTCCCTATGAAAATTCCAGGGCCAGAACAAGGGCGGACTATGTAACTCAGAAGCCGGAGGCGCTGCTTGAAAAAATTATAAAGGCATCTTCGGAACGGGGAATGGTTGTGGCTGATTTTTTCGGAGGAAGCGGAGTTGCCGCGGCGGCTGCCGCAAAACTTGGACGCCGATTTATTCACTGTGATATCAGCGTGAATTCTATCCAGGCGGCCAGGGACCGGCTGAGGGCAGACGGCGCTTTTTTTGATGTGCTGAATGTTCTGGACGGCGTCCGGATTTACCGTAATCCGGTTCAGACGCTGGAAAAGATAAAAAAAGCGATTCCGGGACTTAAGAGAGCGCGGAGAACAAAAAGGCAAAATGAAAGTCAGGCGGCAGGCGGCTCTGAAAAACCTGCGGAACAATTCTGGAACGGGGTAATTTCAGAACGTCCGGCAGGCAGGGTTCCGGTGCATCTGCCGGATCTGCGCAATGGCAGAGAACAGCTGATGGATCAGGCTTTTCTGGATTATCTGGTCAACCAGGCGGTCCCCGCTCTGGACGGCAGCGTAAAAAAAGCTGTTGTCTGCTATGCGGACAGGATTGATAAGGATAAAGTACGGAAATTTATAGAAGATAATAAAAAAAGTGCTGTTGAGATTGAACTGAGAGATCTGAAAGAGGTTCTGGACGGCATGGAAGAGAAAGACCGTGTGAAATTTCATACAGAGAAGCTGGCGGATCCGGATGAAGAAAAAAACGAGAAGCGGTATTGTGTTGTGATAGAAAAATTTGTCAGCGGGCAGATACAGGAAAAAATCACTGCATTTAACAGGAAAAAAGAGCGGGCAAAGGCAAAGCGGGGAAGAAGTTTTACTCCGATTGCAATCAGTAAAGAGGGACTGGAGCTGATTGAATTTCTGTCGGTGGACTGCAGCGCGTCTTCCGGAAAATGGCGTTCTGCTGCAGAGGTCAGGATAGACAGGCAGGGCTGTGCCGTGCGGGACGGAGTGGCTGCCGGAGGGGTCTGGGACGGAAAAATCTATTCGGAAGAGCTGCCTCTCCGGCTGAAAATACGGAATATATGCGGAGATGAGACAATCTGGATGTTGTAGAAAACATCAGAAGCTTTTTGTATATTTCGCTTGATTTTGTGCAGACCGGAAGCTATAATCGGTTGTAAAAATGATACAAAATGGAGCGGATATGAATAAAAGCAAAAAGATGTTGACAGGATTCATTTTAACAGCTGCAGTAATACTTGCCGCTGCTGTACTTCCGGCAGGCTTCAGATCCGGAGACAGCAGAATATACTCCGGGGTGCCGGATGTGATCAGCACCAGAACCCAGAATGAAAAATGCAGTCTGACAGTAGTTGCGAATTCCGGGGAAATCAGGGATCAGGAAGCCTTTGCCCGCAGTGTGATCAAAATGTATGAGGCAAATAACTTTCAGACCACAAAGTTTTCCAGAGATATGGGAAATGTGCCGCGGATGCTTTATATCACAGTGTATCTGACGAGAGAAGATGCGGCGGAAGACAGGGAAGCCTTCCGTTTCTCTTATGACATGTCTTCGCATACGCTTTCTGTTATCTGACTGTTGTTTTCCGATGCTATAAAATACTGGACGTAATGCCCGGAAAGGGGTAAAATTATCCTATAAACGGCAGGAGACGGGAGCCGGTCTTCCGGCCGGAAAAGTATCGAGAAAAGACAGAAAGGAGATAACATTATGAAATCATTTACTTATGTTATCGCTGACAGGGCAGGAATCCATGCAAGGCCTGCGGGAATTGTAGTAAAAGAGGCAAAAAAGTATGAATCTTCCGTGCTGTTTAAAAGCGGCGAGAAGGAAGCGGACGGCAAGAAGCTTGCTCCTCTGATGGCGCTGGGAATTAAGTGCGGGGATGAAGTTATTGTTGAAGTGGACGGACCGGATGAAGATGCGGCATGCACCGCGCTGGAAACTGTTCTGAAAGAGCATTTATAGAGCGGAAGGGGGATAAATATGGGAAGCATATGGCATGATATCAGTGAAGAACGCATTTTCCCTACGGATTTTATTGCAGTAATTGAGATATCCAAGGGAAGCAAAAAAAAGTATGAGCTGGATAAGGAAACCGGGCTGATTATTCTGGACCGGGTTCTCTATACGTCAACCCATTATCCTATGAATTATGGTTTCATACCGCGTACGCTGGGGGATGACGGAGATCCGCTTGACGTGCTGGTTATGTGTTCCGAGCCTCTTGAACCTCTGACCCTTGTCCGCTGCTATCCCATCGGAGTGATGCGGATGACAGACGGAGGCGCGGGGGATGAAAAGATTATCGCGATTCCCTGGGCAGATCCTACATATGAGATGTATACGGATATCTCGGAGCTGCCCAAGCATATTTTTGATGAAATAAAACATTTCTTCTCCGTATACAAGGATCTGGAGGGCAAGAAAACAGCGGTAAATGAGTTCGACAATGCCCTTGGCGCCGTAGAAGTAATCGAGGAGTGCATTGACCGGTATAAACAGAAATTCGGAGACGGACAGGCCAGGGAGCAGTAAGGCTCCGGTCTGAACGACAGAGATACAGCATGTACTTGCAGCACATGCGGATACATACAGAAGGGAGACATGACTTATGGACAGCTTTGGTGAAAATGTAAAAAAACTTCTGCTTGCAGGGATCGGAGCAGTTGCGGTGACAGCGGAGAAATCAAAAGATCTGCTGGATGAGATGGTGGAAAAAGGCGAGCTTACTGTTGAACAGGGCAAGGTGCTCAACGAGGAGCTGAAGCACAATATCAAGAAGACTGTAAAGGAGAAAACCGGCGCCGGCAGAAAAGAGACTGCGGCAGAGGAACTTTCCGATCTGCTGGATAAGATGACTCCGGAACAGCTTGCCGCGTTAAAGGAGCAGATTCAGAAGAAGGAAGCAGAAGAGAAGGCAGATGAGCAGTAGTATCGAACCCATCGAGTACAATTCAAGACTGCGGGAAATCACTGCTGTACTCCGCAGACATAACATTACAAAAGGCGTTACGCCGGAGAAACTGAGGCTGATTCTGGAAGATCTGGGGCCCACTTTTATCAAACTGGGACAGATCATGTCCATGCATTCGGATATTCTTCCGAAGCGCTACTGCGACGAGCTGATGCGGCTCCGGTCGGAAGTGACGCCTATGCCGTTTCAGGAAGTGCTGGACGTAATTGAAGAGTCCTACGGCCGCTCGTGGAAGAGAGTATTTTCTTCCATTGAAGAGAAGCCGCAGGGCTCTGCTTCCATTGCCCAGGTGCACGCAGCGGTTCTGAGAACCGGGGAGAAGGTCGTGGTAAAAGTCCAGAGAAAGGGCATTTATGAAAAGATGGCCCGGGATATTGCCCTTCTCCACAAAGCGGTGAAACTTCTTCCGCCGGTCAGTATCAAGGGCATGGCAGATCTGGATCTTGTTCTGGATGAGATGTGGTCTGTCACAAGAGATGAGATGAATTTCCTGACAGAAGCCTCCAATATGGAGGAGTTTGCCCGGCGGAATAAGGATGTGGCCTTTGTGGGAACTCCGGTTCTGTACCAGCAGTATACCACTGTCCATGTACTCGTAATGGAGTATATCGACGGCTGCGGCATTGACGATAAAGAGGCGCTGCTGGCCCGGGGCTATGATCTGAAGGAGATCGGAAGCAAGCTGGTAGACAATTATATTAAGCAGGTTATGGACGACGGGTTTTTCCATGCAGATCCTCATTCCGGCAATGTAAAGATCCGGGACGGAAAGATTATCTGGATCGATATGGGAATGATGGGCCGCCTGACAGAGCATGACCGGGAAATGATCGGGAAGGCCGTGCAGGGCGTGGCTCTCAGTGATGTAGGTCTCATACAGCAGGCTGTAATGGCGCTGGGAGAGTTCAAAACCCGGCCGGATCAGCGAAAGCTTTATGAGGATATCGACGGACTCCTGATGAAGTACGGCAATGTACAGATGGGCCAGATCAATGTAGCGGAAGTGATGACAGACCTGATGGAGGTCATGAAGAACAATAAAATCAAGATGCCTCACGGTCTGACCATGCTCGCCCGGGGTCTTACCCACATGGAGGGAGTGCTGGCGGATATTGCGCCGGATATTAATATGGTGGAGATCGCCACAGCCCATATGTCAGGAGAGTTTTTCCGGAATTTTGATCTGAAAAAGGAACTCAAAAGCAGCGGAAAGAGCATTGCGAAGTCCTTCCGGAAGGCGCTGGATATTCCGTCTCTTATATCGGATATGATGCACGGCTATCTGAAGGGACAGGCCAAAGTAAACCTGGATCTCCAGGTGACCGACGATCTGGCGCAGCTGCTGAGAAGGCTGGTGCGCAATATTGTCATGGGTCTGTGGGTTATGGCGCTGCTGATCAGTTCCAGCATCATCTGTACTACGGACATGACGCCGAAAGTGCTGGGCATTCCGGCGCTTGGAGCCTTCGGCTATCTTCTCGCTTTCGTGATCGTACTGTATGTGTTTATAAAACATATGATTTCGAGAAAATAAACCTGCGGATGCAGGAACAGCCGCTGCGCGGCAAGAGGTCCTGAGGAGCGGCGGCAGGCCGGAGAGTTGTGAAAAAACTGTATTCGTCCGGCTTGTAAAAGAAGAAAAAGATATCCCCTGCGCAGTCGGCTTCGGCATATCCACGCCGGAACAGGCAGAACAGATGAGCCGCTTCTCCGACGGAGTAATCGTAGGAAGCGCCATTGTAAAACTCTGCGCTCAGCACAAAAGAGAATGCGTGCCATATGTGGCGGAATATACAGAAAAAATGGCAGAAGCAGTCAGAAAGGAAAAAACAGTTCGGTGAAAACTATCAGAAAATTCACACAACTTGAGGAAAAGGGGACGGACCCTTTTGCAAAGGGGTCCGTCCCCTTTTCCCGGAGTTGTGTGAATTTTCTTTTGCTGAGCAGGATATTGTGATATAATAGTCCCCGGGGATGTGGTTGGGATCCAGATCCCGTGAAATGGATTTACAGGAGTAAATAATTATGAAGAAGGAAAGAAAAAATCCGCTGACAAAGAGTTTCGGATATGCTTTTGAAGGTATTCTTACCGGGATCCGGCAGGAACGGAATATGAAAATTCATTGTGTGGCAATTATCCTGGTGACTGCGGCGGGGACGCTTTTTCAGATTACAGCTGTGGAGTGGTGCATCTGTCTTCTGCTTTTTGCTCTGGTAGCCGGGCTGGAACTGGTCAATACGGCAGTGGAGGCTGTTGTTGATCTGGTGACGGAAGAGAAGAAGCCGCTGGCAAAAAAGGCGAAAGATACGGCAGCGGGAGCTGTATTGTTTGCGGCAGTTATTTCCGTGTTTATCGGCTGCATTATTTTCCTTCCTTATTTATTGGAACTGGTGGAAAAGATATTCTGACCATCAGAAAAGAAATGTTTAATCAGAAAGGGACAGAACGAACATGAAAGAAAACCAGACAACAGTTACAAAACAGGAGACACTGGCTGCGCTCCGCCATCCGGGGGAGTTATATGTTATTATGTCTGCTGCCACAAAAATGCCTTTTGTTTTCTGCGATGAAGAGACCTATGATGATGAGGTGTTTCTGTATTACAGAATGGAAGATGCGCAGAATAAGGCAAAAGAGCTGAGTGACAGAAAATATAAAACAGGAGTGGCTAAGCTGAACGAAAAAGTCCTTCTGGGATTTTACACCAGCTTGTATACGCTGGGAGTAAACTGTCTGGCAGTGAATGCAGGTACAGATACGGCCATCAATATCCAGCTTCCGGATCTTGTTATCAGAAAGAATCAGACAGAAGACGGGAAAAAAGTTCTGGAAAATCCGGAGCTTCATCTGACCGCCCTGTATTTTATGCAGGAGCTGCGAAAACTGCCGTCGCCGGAGATGACTGATGAGATGAAAGAGATGCAGGAAGAGCTTCTGGCTCATTATCAGAAAGGAACATATATCCTTGCCATGGAAGAGGACGGGCAGCTTCCGGTACTCAAGCAGAAAGACGGAAGTATGTTCCTGCCCATTTTTACAGATATACTGGAACTCAATAAATTTGCAAAAGGGAAAAAGATGAAAGTGACCGCGGTTCCGGCACAGAAAATTCCTCAGGTTCTTTTCCCTGAGGCTAAAGGAGTGGTTATCAATCCTATGGGCGCAAATGTTCAGCTCAGAGTAGCCAGGGCAAAGAAGCCGACAGAACAATAACGGCCGCAGACAGGGAGGAGGCGCAGAAATGTCAATCCCATTATACATAAGAAAAGATTATTTCCGGGCAGTGATTTTATCAGATAAAAGTGCTCACATTCTTCAGTTCATATACAGCGGGGAAAATGTAGACGTATTTGAACAGGATACCCCGGTGTTCCATCTGCAGTATGTCCTCGAGAGCAAGACAAAGGCGGAAATTGTGGAATTCTACGTTACGGATTTCGCGCTCAGGGGGAAAGGCTACGGAAGCGTATGTCTTAATGAGATTACCGATCAGCTTGCGAAGAAAAATGTAACTTTTATCAAAGCTCCGGTAGGATACAGACTTGCTCCTCTGGGATATGAAGGCCCGGAGCAGTACCAGAGACTTATGGCCGGATTTTATGAAAAGACCGGATTCTCCATCAGCGGCGACGGAGACCTGGCCATGAAAATACTGGATCAGTACGAATAAAATTTGTCAAAACTGCACAGTTTTCATCCATGAAATTAGTTTAAAATTCTGGGTTGACGGCTGTGCGTTTTTCCGTATATACTTAAAAAGGAGAAAGCGAATACATCAGGTAGTGTGTTACTGTAAGGCAGGCATAAACTATCCTTCATTCCCGCCCGGGGACCAAAGGATCAGTTTATGCTATTTTTTTGCGCGAAAGCACCAAGCCGTGCACCTTCCTGAAAATGCCTGCGGAAAGCGCGCTTTCCGGCAGGCATTTCCAGGAAGGTATAGGGCGGGAGCCCGCGACCGAGATGAAGCGAAGCGGAATCGAGGTGCGCAGCACGGCGTCCGTCAGGGAAGCGGGAGCCCGCGACCGAGATGGAGCGAAGCGGAATCGAGGTGCGCAGCACGGCGTCCGTCAGGGGGGCGGGAGCCCGCGACCGAGATGGAACGAAGCGGAATCGAGGTGCGCAGCCGCCGTTGTATTCGCAGGAAATAGTTCCCGAGAACAAGAAGGAGGAAAAACAATGAAAGACAAAATTTTCGGAGTGCTGCAGAGAGTCGGACGAAGCTTTATGCTTCCTATTGCGATCCTTCCCGTAGCGGGGCTGCTGCTGGGAATCGGAAGTTCCTTTACCAACGCGGCCATGATTGAGACTTACGGGCTGCAGAACGTTCTGGGAGAAGGAACGATTCTGAACGGACTTCTCACAATTATGAGCAAGGCGGGAAGCGTAATATTTGACAATCTTCCCCTGATTTTTGCAGTAGGCGTAGCCATTGGAATGGCGAAGAAAGAAAAGGAGGTCGCGGCTCTGGCGGCAATGATTTCATTCTTTGTCATGCATGTCTGCATCAACGCCATGCTGGTGCTCAACGGGGATATTCTGGCAGACGGTACCCTGGCGGAACATATGCTGGACGGTACGGTTTCCACCGTCTGCGGTATCCAGTCGCTTCAGATGGGAGTATTCGGCGGTATTATCGTAGGACTGGGCGTTGCGGCGCTGCACAACAGATTTTACAAAATCCAGCTTCCCAGCACGCTGTCCTTTTTCGGAGGGTCAAGATTTGTCCCCATTATTTCCACAGTTGTATATGTAGGCGTGGGAATTCTCATGTATTTCATATGGCCGGTTGTACAGGAAGGCATTTACGCGCTGGGCGGCGTGGTTCTCGCATCCGGATACGCGGGCACATGGATTTACGGAATTATCGAAAGAGCGCTGATTCCATTCGGACTTCACCACGTATTTTACATGCCGTTCTGGCAGACCGGAGTAGGCGGAGAAATGCTTGTGGACGGTACTCTGATTCAGGGGGCGCAGAATATTTTCTTTGCGCAGCTGGCTTCTCCGAATACAACAGAGTTTTCAGTTGAGGCAACAAGATTTATGGCGGGAAAGTTCCCGTTTATGATTTTCGGCCTTCCGGGAGCGGCGCTTGCCATGTACAAATGTGCAAAGCCGGAAAAGAAAAAGATCGTAGGCGGTCTGCTTCTCTCAGCAGCTCTTACATCCATGCTTACAGGTATTACAGAGCCTCTGGAATTCACCTTCCTGTTTGTGGCTCCTCTGATGTACGCGGTACACTGTGTGCTGGCAGGACTTTCCTATATGCTGATGCACATCTTAAACGTAGGCGTGGGCATGACATTCTCCGGCGGAATCATCGATATGACACTTTTCGGCATCCTGCAGGGAAATGAAAAAACCCATTGGATCTGGATCATAGTGGTCGGCGCTGTATACTTTGTACTTTATTATTTCGTATTCAGCTTTATGATTACAAAAATGAATCTGAAGACTCCGGGACGTGAGGACGACAGTGAGGAGACGAAACTGTTTACAAAAGCAGATTACCAGGCAAAACAGGGCACAGATGCTTCGGCAAAGGGAAATGGAACAGAAGACGGAGATGAAAAAAGTATTCTGATCACACGCGGACTTGGAGGCAGGAAAAATATTTCAGATGTGGACTGCTGCGCTACCCGGCTGCGCTGTACGGTACATAAACCGGAGCTGGTAAATGAAGCCCTGCTTAAGGCCACATCCCCGTCCGGAATTATCCGCAAAGGCCAGGGGATTCAGATTATATACGGCCCTGTTGTGGCGGTAATCAAATCCAATCTGGAGGATTACCTTGAGAAAGCTCCGGATGAAGAATATATTCCGGCGGAGCAGGAAGAAGAAAACACAGCGGACACAGGCGGTGCGGAAAGTTCCGGGGCAGAAAATTCATCCGAAGCGTCTTCCGGAACTGTGAAAAAGGTGCTCTGTTCCCCGTTTTCCGGAGAGGCGGCTCCCATTACAGAGGCTTCTGATGAGGCGTTTGCCGGGAAGATGATGGGAGACGGATATATTGTAAGACCGGAAGAAGGCATGGCATATGCGCCGGAGGACGCGGAAGTTTCCTTTGTATTCCCGTCAAAACACGCGGTCGGGCTGAGAAGCGGCGACGGCACAGAGTATCTGCTGCATATCGGGGTGGACACTGTCAATCTGAATGGAGAAGGATTTGAAACATTTGTAAAAGACGGAGACCGTGTAAAAAAAGGTGACAAACTGATCGGCTTTGATATAGAATATATAAAAGAGCATGCAAAATCCGATGAGTGCATCATTGTATTTACAAGCCTTCAGGAGGGCGAAGAAGTCCGTCTTACAAAGCCGGGCAGGGTTGCCGGGCTGGATGAAACAGCGGAGATTGTATCCTTTAATTAACCGAAGCAGCAAAGCCGCTGTCCGGTTATGAGCAAAGCAGTAAGGCGGATTGCGGACATCCGCCTGAACAGAAGGGATATTCAGATATGTATCGAATTATAAAGGTGCTGAATAACAATGGTATTCTCGTTTATCATAATGAGTCAGGCCGGGAGCTGATTCTTCTGGGAAACGGGGTCGGTTTCGGAAAGCGTCCTACACAGCAGATAGAGCAGATACAGGGCGCCAGGGTATACTCCCTTGTTACCAGACAGAAGCAGCAGTCTGTGCTTAAGGTGGTCAACGGCATCCGGCCGGAGTTTATAGAGGCCGCAGGCAGGATTATCGATGAAGCTGAAAAAGTATTTCCGAAGATGAACCGGGACATTCTGCTTCCCATGGCAGATCACATTGCCCTGGCTGCAAAGAGGGCGAAGGAAAACCGGCAGATGCCAAACCCTTTTACGCCGGATATCCGTGTCCTGTTTGCAAAAGAATTTTCCGTGGCGCAGAAAGGCCGGGAAATTATCCGGGAGATGACAGGCAATGAGATTACAGATGACGAGGTGGGATTTATTACCCTTCATATTCACGCCGGACTTTCGGATGAACAGGTGTCGGTGACTCTCAATACGACACGGATTATTAATGAAGGTATCTCCATGATCGAGAAGGCCTTCGGTCAGCACTTTGATACGGATTCCCTTGCGTATACCCGTCTTATGAGCCACCTGTATTATATGGTGGCAAGGACCAGAAACGGAGAGTCCACCAATGCGGATTTTAACGATTTTATATTCAGCAGCTATCCAAGAACAGGCCGGGTGGCGCAGGAAGTGTGCAGCTATATGGGACGGGAACTGAAAAAAACCGTGGCAAAGGAAGAAATCGGATTCCTGGCCATTCATATCCAGCGGGTGATATCACCGGAGACTGTATAAAGGAAAAAGATACAGATATCAATGAGGAAATACCTGCAAAACCAAAAATAATACAGAACATAAGAAAAGGCGGGCAGCCGGGAAAATGTACCCGGATACCCGCCTTTTTCAGAGGAATATCCGGTTCAGAAGAGAGGCATCTGACGGCAAAAATCCGTTTGCCGATTGATATATCCGGATGAAGTTGCTATGATTTACAGTATGGACATAATAATGCCGCTGATATCTGAAAATGAATGACTGATAAAGGAGGATGGCATGTACAAAATACTGATTGTTGAGGACGATCTGCTTATGGCTCAGGCCATACAGCAGGAGATGACGATGTGGGGGCATGAAGCGGAATATGTAAAAGATTTCCGCAATGTACTTCAGGAATTTGCAGGGTATGATCCCCATCTGGTGCTTATGGATATTACGCTTCCGTTTTTCAATGGATACCACTGGTGCAGCGAGATCCGGAAAATCTCGGATGTGCCGATTATATTTATCTCTTCCGCCGCCGATAATATGAATATTATTATGGCAGTGAATATGGGCGGAGACGACTTTGTGGCGAAACCTTTTGACTTAAGCGTGCTGACAGCCAAAGTGCAGGCCGTGCTGCGGCGCACCTATGACCTGGCAGGGAAAGTCCCGGTGCTGGAGCACAGAGGCGCGATTCTGAATCTGTACGACACATCTCTGACCTATGAAGGTCAGAAGATCAGTCTGACAAAAAATGAGTTCCGGATTCTCCAGACTCTGATGGAAAATAAAGGGCGTCTTGTGAGCAGGGATACGCTGATGACAAAACTCTGGGAGACAGACAACTATATTGAAGAAAATACACTGACTGTCAATATTGCCAGGCTGCGGCGCAAGCTGGAACATGCCGGGCTGAAGGATTTTATAACGACCAAGGTGGGCGAGGGATATCTGCTGGAAAATGTTCCTTCGGCAGAGGAAGCAGAGCCCTCCGTCCGGGGAAAAGGAGGAGAGGCATGAAACTGTTTGCTCAGTATCTGTACAGCAGAAGACATGCGTTTTTCTGTGCTCTTCTCTGCGCGGCTGCCTATGGAGTTATCTTTTTTCTGTATGGCATCGACATGCAGGCGGTCTGGTATCCGCTTCTGATCTGTCTGTTTTTTGCGGCGGTTTTTATGATGGCTGGATATTTCCGCATGAAAAAGCGGCATCTGGAACTGCGGCAGATTTCCAGGTATGACGGCGCGGCCGAGGAATGCCTGCCGCCTGCTTCCAGTCTTATTGAGGAAGACTATCAGGCAATTATTATCCGGCAGGAAGAAAAGGCCAGGAAAGAAAAGGAAAACCAGGAGCTGGTAAAAAAGGACATGCAGGACTATTATGCCCGCTGGGTTCACCAGATCAAGGCGCCCATTGCAGTGATGCAGGTGCTTCTTCAGCAGGAGGATACACAGGAAAATCAGGAGCTGCGTTCCGAGCTGTTCCGGGTAGAGCAGTATGTGGATATGGCGCTCTGCTATACCCGGCTGGGAGAAGGGGGCTCTGATCTTCTTTTTCAGGAATACGATCTGGATGAGATTGTCAGAAAGGCAATCCGGAAGTATGCGGGCCAGTTTATACGGAAAAAGATCCGGCTGGTTTATAAAGGGACAGAAGAAAAGGTGGTTACGGATGAAAAGTGGCTTTCTTTTATCATTGAGCAGCTTCTCTCGAATGCGGTGAAATATACGGCTCAGGGAACGGTGACCATAGAGGTGGACAAAAAGAAACGGCTTACTGTGTCCGATACGGGAATCGGCATTGCGCCGGAAGATCTGCCCCGTATCTTTGAAAAAGGATATACAGGATACAATGGAAGGCAGGATAAAAAGTCCACGGGAATCGGTCTGTACCTGTGCAGATCTGCCGCGGATAAATTAGGACATGCCATAACGGCACAGTCCGAGCCGGGGAAGGGCAGCAGGTTTACCATAGATCTGGCCTCCTATCCCTTTCAGGCGGAATGACCGCCTTACGAAAATGTCACACAGGGCGCCCGGAATGTCACAGAAACAGATGTCGGCATTCCGGCCGCCCTGTTATACTTTTACCGAAGCATATGACAGGAGCGCCTGTCAGGCAGAAAATCTGCCGGATGTATTCGGAATAAGAAAGAGGAGGTCATTGCACATGGCTGTTTTGGAAGTGAGAAATCTGAAAAAAATATACAGAACCCGTTTCGGAGGAAATCAGGTGCAGGCACTGTCCTGCGTGAATTTCTCTGTGGAGGAAGGGGAGTATGTAGCGATTATGGGAGAGAGCGGTTCCGGAAAAACGACGCTGATTAATATTATGGCAGCTCTGGACCGTCCCACGGAAGGGGATGTCTATCTGGACGGGAAACCCCTGTCTGCTATAAAGGACAAAAATATTTCTGAATTCCGGAGAGATAATCTGGGATTCGTATTTCAGGACTTTAACCTGCTGGATACGTTTAACCTGAAGGATAATATTCTGCTGCCTCTCGTTCTGAAAGGCGTGCCTTACAGAAAGATGGAAAAGAAGCTTTATTCTACGGCAGAGGAGCTGGGCATCCGGGATCTTCTGGAAAAATATCCTTATGAAGTATCCGGCGGACAGAAGCAGAGAGCGGCTGTGGCCCGCGCCATTATCACAGATCCCCGGCTGATCTTTGCGGATGAGCCGACCGGAGCACTGGATTCCCGCTCTACAGATGAGCTGCTGTCTCTTTTTTCTAGAATTAACCGCAGGGGACAGACCATACTGATGGTAACCCATTCGGTCAAGGCTGCCAGCCGCGCCGGAAGGGTACTGTTTATCCGGGACGGTGAGGTATATCACCAGCTCTACAGAGGGGAGATGACGGACGAACAGTTCTACCAGAAAATTTCCGACACACTTACCATATTGGCGACAGGCGGTGAGAGAAGATGAGAGGAACATTTTATTTCAGACTGGCCGCTACAGGCATATCAAAGAACCGGAAAATGTATTTACCATACCTGCTGACCTGTATCTGCATGGTCATGATGTACTATATTGTCGCGTTTCTGTGCAGAAGCAGCACGCTTCAGAGTATGCACGGCGGGGACGCCGTGCAGCAGATGCTTAATCTGGGAGTCGGAGTGATTGGAGTATTTTCAGTAATCTTTTTGTATTATACAAATTCTTTCCTGATCCGCAGACGGCAGAAAGAATTCGGCCTGTATCATATTCTGGGAATGGGCAAACGGAATCTTGCAAAGATTATGATCTGCGAAACGCTGCTGACCGCAGTTATCTCAATTGCAGGCGGGCTTGTGCTGGGGGTGCTTTTTTCAAAACTGGGAGAGCTTGTGATTACAAAACTTCTGGGAGAAAATATCAGTTTTGACATGCAGATTGATCCTCAGGCAATTATGTCGACAATTGTACTTTTTGTCGTTATCTTTGCTCTGATTATGCTGCGTATGCTTGTATTTCTGTGGCGCTCCCGGCCGGTGGAGATGCTCAGAAGCGATAAGGTGGGAGAGAAACCGCCGAAAGGAAACTGGTTCTTCGCACTTGCCGGGATTATCCTTCTGGGAGGCGCATATTATCTGGCGGTAACCATTGAAGATCCGATTACTGCTCTGGTGTGGTTTTTTGTTGCAGTGATCATGGTAATTGCAGCGACCTACCTTCTATTTATTGCAGGATCTGTTACCTTCGGAAGAATGCTGCAGAAAAATAAGAGGTACTATTACCGGACGAATCATTTCGTGTCTCTGTCTTCCATGATCTATCGTATGAAGCGGAACGGAGCCGGACTTGCCTCGATCTGTATCCTTTCGACTATGGTGCTTGTTATGGTGTCGGGTGTAATGTGCCTGTGGCTTGGCATGGAAGATATGCTGCATGCCCGCTACCCGCGGGAGATTACAGCGGATATTTACACAGAGGATGATGAAGAAGCGGCGCAGGCAAAGACTATTATGGATCAGGTAGTGGAAGAGCATGGAGCCAGACAGGAGAATGTGATCGAATATACGATGCTTGACACTTCGGGCTTTCAGCGGGAAGACAGAATTTTATTTGACACATCGTCTATGAGTGACTTCTCGATAGAAGATACAAGCAGTCTTCGTGAGATATATGTGATTACGATTGATGACTATAACAGACTGAAGGGGACGAATGAGACGCTGGCAGAAGATGAAGTGATGATCTGTATGCCGAAAAATGAAAAAACGTACAGTTTCGATACGATTACGGTAGAAGGCGGATCTACATGGAAGGTTAAGCGTGTCATCGGTGAGTTTAATCTCTACGGAACAGATGCGGCTTCACTGGTTCCGTCCATGTATATATTTGTGCCGGACAATGATACACTGAAGGAAATATATGAGGCCCAGGCGAAATATTATCAGGATGCTTCCTCTGAGATTTTTCAGTATTACGGATTTGATCTGGACTGCCCCAGTGAAGAACAGGTTGAGATTACAAATGAAATTTTTGACCGTTTTGCCCGGATTCAGAATGACAACGCTGATTTTTCCCAGAGAATCAGTCTGGAAGGACGGGAACTGGAGCGGTCCTGGTTCCTGGGCATGTACGGCGGTCTTTTCTTCCTGGGAATCATTCTAGGAATCGTATTTATCGCCGGCATGGTAATTATTATCTACTATAAGCAGATATCGGAAGGATATGAAGATCAGGACCGGTTTGGTATACTGATGAAGATAGGTATGACCAGAAAGGAAGTGCGCAGAAGCGTGAATTCGCAGGTGCTGACTGTTTTCTTCCTGCCCCTTATAGCGGCAGGGCTGCATACGGGATTTGCGTTTCCGATTATTCGGAGGATCCTGAACCTTCTGGGCTTTTCCAATACAGTCCTGCTTATTGAAGTTACTGCGGCATGCTATATTGTATTTGCGCTTTTCTACATTGTTATTTATCTTCTGACATCAAAAAGTTATCTGACGATTGTCGGCGGACAAAAGAAAAAGAGATAACAATATATCTCCGGTACAAAGAAAAGAAACAATATATAGAAAAAACAAAAGAATTGTCTGTCCGAACCCGGCCTTTGATGGTATACTGTTTCTAGAGGCAAAACAGCAGTCCGCGCTGTCTTTTCCGGACGGCGCGGAAGATAAAAGGCATGTTTGCAGAGAGGAGTGACAGATTATGATGGAGCACACAATTATTACGATAGGCAGACAGTTCGGAAGCGGCGGCCATGAGGTGGGCAACCGCCTGGCGGAAAGGCTGGATATTCCACTTTATGATCACAATCTGCTTCACATGGCGGCTCAGGAGCTGCGCATCAGCAACGAAGACGCTACAAAGGTAGACGAGACAGTGCTGGGAAGATTCCTGTCCGCATATGCGGCCAGCAGTATAGAATACCGGGCGTTTGTGACCAGTGATGAATCCGGAAAACCTTTAAGCGATAAGGTTTTTGAAAAACAGTCCGCAATTATCCGCAAGCTTGCGGAACAGGGACCGGGAATTTTTGTCGGACGGTGCGCGGATTATGTTCTGGGTGATTACTCTAACTGTATTAATACATTTATCTATGCATATAAAGAAGACCGTGTCAGAAGAATTATGAAGCTGTACAAGCTGGAAGAAAAACAGGCGCGGGACAAGATTAAAAAGACTGACCGGGAAAGACGGGTTTATTATGAGACGAGGACCGGCAGAGAATGGGGAAGCATTGAGGCAAATGCAATGATGTTCAATGTAAGTCTGCTGGGAATAGACGGAACGGCGGATGCGCTGGAAGCTATCTACAGAAAATGGGAAGCCCGCGATAAATAGCAGACTGCAGTATAATAAGAGAAAAAAGCGGTTCTCTCCGGCGGAAAACACGGCTGTGGAGAACTGCTTTTATAATTATGAATAAACGGTAAAAGACCGATGGGGGAGCCATCGGTCTTTTGAGGGGAGTATAAATAATTAATAAGGGGTTGTAGAAAGTAACCTTCCTACAAGACATAGTATAATATATCAAATTGGAAAAAGCAAGAAAAAAATAAAAAAACAGAAAAATAAAAATGTGTAAAAAAATGAATAAAAAATGCCATGACAAGAGACAATAACAATGTACCAAATAAACAGGAGGGAATTACTCATGGCAAAGAACTACACAAATACAAACAATTCTAACAAAAACACAAACAAGAACACAACTGCAAACAGCAATTCTTATTCATCCTATGCCGATGAACAGAGCAAGAATAAGAATGCGAACAAGAACACAGTTCAGGGCAACAAGAACTGCGGAAAAATCAGAGATGCCTATGACGAAAGCGACCGCTATTAGTTTTCCGGGAAATTATATCAGCTGAAAGTCAAGGCGGAACATGCAGGGGCAGAGTAAAGTTAAACTTTACTCTGCCCCTGATTTATAGTAATATGAAAGAAGACAAATTGTGAGGATGGGAAGATTTTATGGAGAAATTGGAGTGGATCGCTCCCTGTCATTTCGGACTGGAATCTGTGCTGAAAAGAGAAATCCAGGATCTGGGATATGAAATCACGCAGGTAGAGGATGGACGGGTTACATTCCGGGGAGGTATGGATGCTGCCTGCAGGGCCAACATATTTCTGCGCACTGCGGAACGGATTCTTCTGAAAGCGGGCTGCTTTACAGCGGTTACTTTTGAAGAACTGTTCCAGAAGACAAAAGAGATACCATGGGAGCGATATATTCCCGAAAACGGAAAGTTCTGGGTCGCGAAAGCCGCGTCTGTCAAAAGCAGGCTGTTCAGTCCTTCGGATATTCAGTCCATAATGAAAAAGGCTATGGTGGAAAGAATGAAATCCTGTTATCATATCCAGTGGTTTCCTGAAGACGGGGCTGCCTATCCTGTCCGGGTATTCCTGATGAAGGATGTGGTTACAGTAGGGATTGATACTACCGGGGTATCTCTCCATAAAAGAGGATACCGTCCTGCCGCCGGGAAGGCACCCATTGCAGAAAATCTTGCCGCAGCGCTGATTATGCTTACGCCGTGGAAGAAAGACAGAATTCTTGTGGATCCCTTCTGCGGCAGCGGAACGATTCCCATCGAGGCGGCTATGATGGCGGCAAATATTGCTCCTGGTATGAACCGGGACTTTACAGCGGAACAGTGGACCAATCTCGTAGAAAGAAAATACTGGTATGATGCCATCGATGAAGCACATGATCAGATAAACACAGATATTGATACGGACATCCAGGGATATGATATAGATGGTGATGTGCTGAAAACCGCAAGAAAAAATGCTGCAGACGCAGGGGTTGATCATCTGATTCACTTTCAGCGCCGGGAGGTCAGTCAGCTGAGTCATCCGGGGAAATATGGCTTTATTATTACAAATCCGCCTTATGGGGAAAGGCTGGAAGAAAAGGAAACTCTGCCGGAACTGTACAGAGAGTTCGGAGAAAGTTTCCGGAAGCTGGATACATGGTCTGCCTATATGATTACCAGTTATGAAGACGCAGAACGGTATTTCGGAAGAAAAGCGGACCGAAACAGGAAGATTTATAATGGAATGCTGAGAACATATTTTTATCAGTTTACAGGCCCCAGGCCGCCGAAACAGAAAAGATAGAAGGTACATAAGATGAAAAGAAGAATAGTGTTTGCCACCGGTAATGAAAATAAAATGAAAGAAATCCGCATGATTCTGGCCGATCTCGGGATGGAGATCATTTCCATGAAGGAAGCAGGCGTAAATGAAGAAATTGTAGAAGACGGCATGACCTTTGAGGAAAATGCGGAGATTAAAGCAAGAACTGTATCAAGAGTTCTGACAAATGATATTGTTCTGGCGGATGATTCCGGTCTGGAGATTGATTATCTTGACAAGGCGCCGGGGATCTATTCAGCCAGATTTGCGGGAGAAGATACATCCTATGATATAAAGAACAGGATTTTTCTAGACCGCCTGGAAGGAGTTCCTGACGAAGAAAGAACAGCCAGGTTCGTCTGCGCTATGGCGGCGGTTTTCCCGGACGGTACATCCTGTACGGTGAGAGAGACGATTGAAGGACAGATTGCCCATGAGATTGCAGGGGACAATGGGTTTGGCTATGATCCTATTTTTTATGTGCCTGAATATGGCTGCACAACAGCGCAGATGGATCCGGAGCAGAAAAACCTGCTCAGCCATCGGGGGAAAGCGCTTCGCGCGATGAAAAGAATTCTGGAGGAAAAACTGAGAGAGGAATCGTTATGAGAGTGTTGATTGTCAGTGATACACACGGCAGACACAGGGGGCTGGACCGTGCGCTGCAGGAAGCCGGGGACATCGATATGCTGATTCATCTGGGGGATGTCGAAGGCGGAGAGGAGTATATTGACGCGGCTGTGGATTGTGAGAAACATATAGTCAGGGGGAATAATGACTTTTTTTCAGATCTGCCCAGAGAAGAGGAATTCTGTATCGGAACGTATAAAGTGTTTATTACACACGGGCATGCTTATTATGTATCTCTGGATCCTGAGTATATCCGGGAAGAGGGAAAGGCCCGGAAGGCGGATATTGTAATGTTCGGCCATACGCACAGACCTTATTTTGAAGAAAAGGACGGAATTATCATTCTGAATCCGGGGAGCCTTTCTTTCCCGAGACAGGAGGGCAGAAAGGGAAGTTATATGATTATGGAGCTGAATGAGGATAAAAGCCTTCATTTTCAGCAGAAATATCTGGACTGACTGGAAGAGGAAAAAGAGCGCAGATGCGATCCCGATAAAAAATACAAATCCACAGAAAAAAATGAATAAAAACTAAAAAAAATGTTGACAAGATAAAAGTGATATAATATAATAATCAATGCGCTACGGGTTAGACAGGAAACGTAGAGAATACCGGGGTGTGGCTCAGCTTGGCTAGAGCGCCTGGTTTGGGACCAGGAGGTCGCAGGTTCGAATCCTGTCACCCCGATCTGTGCGGGTGTAGTTCAATGGTAGAACACCAGCCTTCCAAGCTGGATACGTGGGTTCGATTCCCATCACCCGCTTTCTCATGTCAGGACAAGAGAAAGGTTGTCGGCTGTCATGAGGGGCCTTTGAAAAAGGGGATATTGATATGAGTCTGTAGCTCAGCTGGATAGAGCAACGGCCTTCTAAGCCGTAGGTCGAGGGTTCGAATCCCCCCAGGCTCGTTATGGTGGGTATGGTGCAGTTGGTTAGCGCGCCAGATTGTGGTTCTGGATAT
>DXIU01000007.1 GCA_019112765.1 Candidatus Mediterraneibacter norwichensis
GAACAGGAGCTGCTTAAAATAGAATCTGAAATCCGGCGTACACTGATCGGCGCCGGCAGCCAGAGCCAAACATAAAATATAACCGCTCAGACCGCGCCGTTTATCTGCGGAATGTCTGTTATATTCTTAAATTTTACATGATTCAGGTTGACTTGCATCGTCGGATGTGTCACAATATTCTCAGCACAAAAAGGAGGAAAAACTGCTATGAAAAATTTATTAAGAAAAGGACTTCTGTTTCTGTGTGTACTTATGCTGGCCGCGGCCATGACCGCATGCGGATCAGATGATTCCGACAATTCAAAAAAAGACGACAAGAAAACAGAAGAGACAACACCGGCGGACGACAGTTCAGAGGATGATGCGGACAGTGATGAAACAGATACAGGCGTTACCGCAGATGGAAAGTTCAAGAGTCTGGAAGGTTTTGTTAATTCCGATATCATGCAGGAACAGATGGAATCACAGATGGAATCTCTGGAAGGAACAGGAATCTCCTGTGCTCTTGCAGCAGATGGTGATAAGCTGGTTTACAATTTCACAATTGAGGATGAAACACTTGCTTCAGTAATGGACAAAGCAACCCTCGATTCTCAGCTGGAGTCTATGGCGTCAACCTTTGAGTCTATCGCGTCTACACTGCCGGATGCAGTCGAGGGCGTTGAGAATCCGGCCGTTGTAGTCCGTTATCTTGATCCTGCAGGAGAAGAAATTACTTCCATGGAATTCACTGCAGAATAATACAGCAAACACAGCTGCCGCGCCGCCGGGCTGACCCCCGGTTCAGCGGCAGTCTTTTTCATATCCGGATTTATTCCGGATAAAACAGGGGACAGAGGTTTTCCCGTCCCCCGAAAGCCAAAGAATGCGAGGAGGGAAACTTATGAAATGTCAATATTGCGGCAGCGAAATACCGGACAATTCCTCATTTTGTCCGAACTGCGGCCAGAAGGCCGTATCACCGGAAAACGGACCGGAGAAAAAATTCTGCGATAGCTGCGGCGCGCCTCTGGAACCGGGACGCGCATTCTGCCCGAACTGCGGGAAACCGGCATCAGGAGATACTCAGCAGAGTCCGTCTTTCAATCAGGGGACTCAGCCGTACGCGCAGCCCTATAACGGCTCAGCTTCCGACGCCGGACAGCAGCCTGTCAAGAAGAAGAAAACCGGACTGATTATTGCCATTGTTGTAATCTGTCTTGTTGTTCTGGCCGGTATCGGCGCAGCAGCAGGTTTTCTTATATTCAGCGGCAAAGAGGATAATAAGGCCGGCGACGTCACTGTTTCGCAGGAGGATACGGATAAAAGCGGTACGGACGAAAACATTACCGGCGGAGATATAACAGATGAAGACAGCACCGGAGCAGATTCTGCTGATGAAGATGACACCTACACCGATGATTCCGATTCCGGCGAGCTGATCACCGGAAAGTTTGAAAGCCTGGAAGATTTTGTTAATTCCGATATCATGCAGCAGCAGCTTGAAACACAGTTTGCTTCTCTGGAAGGAACAGGAATGTCCATAGAACTGACCGCTGACGATAATAAACTGATCTACAATCTTACGATTGAGGATCCCGACCTGTCCGCAGCAATGGACGCGTCTGCCCTCGAGTCCTATCTGGATTCCCAGACAGCTACTTTCGAAGCCATCGCCGCTGCTCTGCCGGCATCGGTTGATGTAGAAAATCCGGTTGTTGTAGTCCGCTATCTGGATTACACCGGAGAAGAGATCGCTTCAAGGGAATTCGCCGCAAATTAAGGCAGCAGTTTCACAGGCCGGATTCTCCTTCCGGCCGGAAATTACCGGATCAGGCCTTTGAAGGAAAATATTATCAGAAATCAGAAATACCCGAGGAACCACGCGGAGTCCCGCATCACAGTTCTTCGGGTATTCTTCTTTATTTCTTACAATATTGTTCTGAAATCAATCCTCATATTCACAGATAAATCCTACATGTCCGGAATAAGAAGGCACAATCGAAATCACATCATTGGGCACATCATTGATTACTGTCCGCCCCTCTTCTTCATAATAAAAGAGATTCATATAGCATTCCTGTATATCCATGTTCAGATCCTCGAAACTGGGCTCGCCGATCATCCAGTAATCATAACAGGAGTAACCGATATCGTTCAGTTTCTCACCGTAACACTGATTGTCTTCATCCACCCAGTAATAATCCCGGGAATCCTCGTCTCTTCTTCCTCCAAGGAAGAAATTCGTTCCGTCCAGGCCCTCGTCGAACATCTGCGCTATAATGTATTCCATCTCTTCCTGGCTGTTTATCCTTGCAAGGTATCCGCCCCGGTTTCTGCACTCTTCAAAAGCTTCCTCCCAGGTACAGTCCTTAACAATCAGCTCATATCTGTGGATTCCGCCTTCCTCTGTATCCTGTGCTTCCTCGTATGCCGCAATCATATCGTCTCCGGATTCATCTTCCACCGCTTCCGCCGTAATGGAGAGTTCGCCGTCACTGATCCGTACCTCGCCGGACATGCTGACCGCCTCATACAGAACGTCATCCAGCATTCCATCCGGAAGAAAACTGTCGTCAATCATCACCCTGTCCACGTCTTCCACCAGAACTTCTTCGTCTGCCATGTCATCCTGGCCGTAGAAACTGCTGCTCCTGTCCAGGCTGAGATATTTCTCTCCGCCGGATTCATCGATCTCTCCTGTCAGCGTCTGCCAGGAATCTTCTGTCAGGTCATAGTCCGCATCCGGCTGAGCCTCTTCTTCATCCTCGGCACTGTCTTCCTCATCTTCCCTGGTTATCGCGGAACTGCGGCCGTCTCCGTCTCCGTTCTTATCATTTTTATCAAATACCAGAAGCTTTACGGCAATTCCGATTCCCGCAATCAACACGATGCATATCACCACAATTGCAATAATCAGAGGAATATTTTTCTTTTTCCCTGTATTCTCCGGCTCGTCCGGGAAGGGATCCTCACCATAATCCCCATCGTCATAATCCTCTGGTCCATAAGGCGGCCGCGGCGGCTGCGCATATTCACCGTTTCCCGGTCCATTATAAGGAACTCCCTGCCATCCGGCTCCTGCCTGACTGCCCGTTCCTCCCTGCTGTCCCGGCGCGGCTCCCACCCGGCTTCCGCATCCTGCGCAGAAGACTGCTCCCGGCTCAATAGGCGCTCCGCAGTTTTCACAGAATTTCGGCATCTCCTGGGTATCATTTACAGTTGTCCGGGGCGGCTGCTCTTTCCCGCATTCCGGACAGAAAGCAGAATCCTCCGGTATCTCACTGCCGCAAAACTGACATCTCATAATCTCATCACTCCTCCCTCACCGGCACACTCTGCATACCGGCGTGTTTTTCTGCACTGTATATATTATATGCGTTATTCCCTCGTTTTGACAAGTAACGATCGTATTATCCGTCCGTCATAAAAGGATGTTTTCTGAACTTTCTTCAGGTAAGCGTTCTTTTTGCTGCCGTTTTCTGTCAGATTTTCTTCCTTGCGCAAATTCCCGCGCCGTCGGAAGATACCGGAAAAATCAGTAACCTTCCATCATTTCCCCGAAACATACTGCCAGGCCTTCCAGCACGCCGGACGGCACGGCCTCGCTGTAGCCGTACTGCGCGCTCTTTCCGGCGTCTTCAAAATTAAACACAGAGATCAGCTCCTGGAAAGGATCCACAATCCAGTACTCTCTTACTCCTGCCTTCTGATACTGCATAAGCTTGCGTACATAATCATGGGAGGAATTGCTTCGGGATACAATCTCGATCACCCAGTCCGGCGCGCCGGAGCAGCCTTTTTCCGTCAGAATATCCCGGCTGCAGACAACAAGAATATCCGGCTGGACAATCGTGGAGTCATCTCCGAAAAGCCGTACGTCAAACGGAGAGGCATAGACATGGCATTTTCCCTTATTCTTTCTGATAAAACTTTCAATTTCAAAAACCAGACCTTTCACAAAATACTGATGAAGCCGGTTCGGAGCTGACAGCATATACAGCTTTCCATTAATCAGCTCAGCTCTTGCCCATTCAGACAGATTTTCAATATCTTTCGCATCATATTCTCTGGCCGAATACATATACGGCGCTGTCTCTTCCCGTATAATAGCCGGCTCTTCTTTCAGACTGTCGTAGGTAAACGGTATCTTTTCCTTTGTTGCAAGCACCTGCTCAATCGCCAGAAGTGTAGCGTAACGGGGGTTTTTCGTGGCTCCGGAAAAGATCTTATTGACCGTACTCACCGGAATCCCTGAGAGTCCGGCAATATCGGCATTGGTAAGCCCTGCTTCTTTTTTCATCCTTTTCAGATCAGAAATATCCATATTCCGCGCTCCTTTCTCCTTTTTTTACTATTATATAACAATATATGGATATTTCAAGATATGATTCCCCCCTTTTATATCCATTAATGGATATTTTCCTGTGACTCCGCGGAAAAGCAGGCCACATCCGGAAACAGCAGGCCGGGAACTTCTGATCTGTTCCCGGCCTGCCGCCTTTTCCATCATTCTGCTATTTTCTTACCATGCCGCAGAATTTATTTTCTTTTCTTTCTGACCGTAACCACCGCGGAAGCTCCTGCTGCCATCGCCGCCATTACAGCAGCGGTAATCCACAGTCCTACAGGAGTCGTATCCCCTGTCTGAGCTGCTTTTCCGGAATCCGCGCTCTGATTATTCTGTGCGTTGTTCTGCGGATCCGCATTCTGGCTGTCATTCACATCCTGCCCGCTTCCATCCGGCTGTCCGTTATTTCCTGCGGAATCTTCTCCGTCCGGACGTTCGCTGCCGCCCGGCTGATTCTCATCTCCGCCCGGCGCCGGCTGCTCTTCTTCTGCAGGAAGGATCTCGGAGCGGTCGCGTACTCTCAGACGGTTGCCCTCCGCGTCATGGGAAACAAATCCCACAGCGCTGATATAAGCTCCGTCCTGTACGAACTCTTCCAGAGCCTGTGACGTCTCGTCGGAATATCCGATATAGCCGTCAATGAATACCCGGCAGCTCTCGCCGCTGTCATCCTGGACCGTAATGCTCTCCACAATACCGCCTGCAAGTGTAAAGTCAACAACCCTTCCTTTCACCCGCACAAGTTTTCCGAAGTTGGTATCATAGTCATTTGCTTCTTTTGTCGTCACATCTGTGATCACTACGTCCTTACTGCCTTCCAGCACAGTCACGGATATGGCTGACAGCTGTTTGTCCCCGATGTACTCGCTGACGGAGCCGGTCACCTGTACCTGGTCGCCCCGGCGGATATTGCTGTCGTCAATAGGGAATACATTGATTCCGTTGCCTTCGTCATCCTGAATGTAAATAGTGTTGAAGAATGCGTTTCCGCTCTCGGCTGTTCCGTTTGCCACGGTTCCGATTACAGTGAACACTTCTCCGTCCTGACCTGCACGCGCCTCCTGGATGGTGCTGATCTCCGGCTCGACTTTCACATCACTCAGAAGATTCTGCGCCATGATGCCGTTTGCGTAGGATACCTGATCTTCCGCTGACACTTCAAAGTTGGAGCAGAATACAGTGCCGCACGCATAGACACGTCCGCTGCCTACCGCCTCTGTAGCCATGGATACAACTTTGCCCTTCGGCACAACCGCCGTGGACGCATCGTAAGGAGCACTGTAGCTCAATACCGGTTTTTCATGTCCCTGGGCCGGGGCCTTGCTGTTGATGGAGTAGGTCGTATCATGTCCGTATACAATCGCCTCACCCTCTCCTACACTGACAGAGCATCCGGAGTAGGAGCTGTATGCAAGCCCGGATTCCGCTACGCCTTCCAGAATACTCCGGACCGCCGGGTCCGTGCTGTCATAGTTGAAATCGTCGAAATACAGTCTGTACGGCTGTCCGCCGTTTTCGTCCTGATCGATCAGCTCGTCGTCATTGATCCGCATGGTAGATCCCATGCCTTCCAGCAGTTTATTTGCCTGCTCGTAGGATGTATAAGGCAGTCCGCTGTTGGCGTCCTGATAATCTGCCAGGCCGCATACTACAACAGTTCCGCCGCCGTTTACATAATCGCTGACTGCATCGACAAACTCATCCTCAAATACACTGGGCTGTGCCTCTCCGGTATAATCGCTTGTATATTTCAGCGGCGCGGAGATCACGAAGAGAGATACATCCTGCAGCATCTCCGGAGTTACTTCCTCGCCCGGCTGTACGATCTTCACCTGGATATTGTCTGAAGTTCCCATATTGATAAAGTTGGTCATATTTCCGGAATAGTATCCGTTCACATAGTCATTGTAATGCGTTCCGTCTATCAGCACTTTTGTGGCAATGGACGGGTCGGAAACGCTCAGCTTGAGCACATCCGTAAAGGTATATTCTTCTCCACCGATCAGGGCTTTCATTTCGGCGTTGATATTGAATCCGCCTGCCTGATCCGCTGTGTACGGGAAAGAATACGCAAAGGAGCCTCTCGCGCTGATCACACCGTTATCACCGATCTGTGATACATCCGCTGTGTGGAACGGCTCTGTCTGTCCTTCCATTGTATAAGTCAGTGATGTCACAGTCATATTATCACTCAGGTTATTGAAGATCTGGCTGGAGATATTGATCTCGTCTCCCCTGATCGGCATAGCCACGTCGCTGGATGTATTGGAGATTCCCGCATTTACGCTCTCTCCCGTCCACACCGGCGCGGTCACTGC